>CAIYZJ010000167.1 GCA_903930675.1 uncultured Hyphomicrobiales bacterium | reverse complement strand
CGCGCTGGTTCTGGTGCCCACGCGTGAATTGGCGGTGCAGATTGCCCGCAGCTTTGATACCTATGGCAAGGGCCTCGGCCTGCGCTACACCACCGTTGTCGGCGGTTTGAGCTATCGCCCGCAAAGCGAGGCTTTGGCACGTGGCGTCGATATTCTGATTGCCACGCCGGGCCGTTTGCTCGATCTGGTTGATCGCAATGACGTGAAATTGTCGAATGTCTGCTTCCTCGTGCTCGATGAAGCCGACCGGATGTTCGACATGGGCTTTATCCGTCCGTTGCAGAAGATCACCGCTCTGGTGAACCAGAACCGCCAGACACTGCTGTTTTCGGCCACCATGGCCCCTGAAGTCAGCAAGCTGGCTGCCAAAATCCTGAAAAACCCCAAACGGGTTGAAATTGCACCACAGGGCCGCACCGTCGACAAAATCGATCAGGGCGTCTATCTGGTCAATGCGGCCACCAAGGCACAACTGCTGCACAATCTGCTGGCGGACGAATCCCTCAAGCGCGTGGTGCTGTTTACCCGCACCAAGCGCGGCGCCAACAAGGTTGCGCTCGGTCTCGACCAGATCGGCGTTGTGTCGGAAGTCATTCACGGCAACAAATCGCAGAATGCCCGTCAGAAAGCCCTTGATAATTTCAGCCGTGGCCGTGCCCGCGTGCTGGTGGCCACCGATCTTGCCTCGCGCGGGATCGACGTTGTCGGCGTGACGCATGTGATCAACTACGAAATGCCCACGGAATCCGAGAGCTATGTCCACCGCATCGGCCGGACTGCACGTGCGGGTGCCTCCGGTGTCGCACTCTCCTTCTGTGATGGCAGCGAACGCGGTGCTCTGCGCGGCATCGAGCGTCTGACCTCGCAAAAGGTCACCGTGTTGCCTTTGCCTGACCTGAAGGTCATTCCGATGGTGGCGAATGTACCGGTCCGCACCGATCTGGGTGAAACACCCGAACGTTCGGGCGGCGGCAAGCGTGCCGATCACGGCCGTCCGCAAGGTCGCCCGCAGGGTCGTCCGCAAGGCCGTCCACAGGGTCGCCCGCAGGGTCGTCCCGAAGGACAGCGCAGCCATCCCGCGCGTGAAGCACGCCCCGATTTCGTCAAGACAGATGCCGTGCGCTCGGAGGCGCGGCCCGAACAGGCCCGCACAGAGCACAAGCGCCCCGATCACAAGCCCCATGATCGTCCGCGCACAGACTTCAACCGTTCGGAGCCGAACGGTCAGGCCCCGCGCCGCACATGGAACCGCAATGCGAAAAAGCCTGCAGCCGGTTCGCGTGCCTGACGCTGCCTTTGCAGACTGATTTGATCGTCTAAATCTATCGTGATGCCGCTATCTTGAAGGAGATAGTGGCATCCGTATTTTTGCTCCATTTCAGACCATTTCTGCGCCTTTGCTGCTTGCAGCAAGGGAGGCTGGCTCATGCCCGCCACCCTTTTGTTCACCCTTGTTCTCAATCGTTTACGGAGATCCAAGCCATGCCAGCCAAAGTCCGGACCACCGAAGAAGCCAACCAAGCACAGGCCCGCAAGGCCGACATGGCCGACCAGAAAAAGAATGCCATTCTACGCCGCATCGACGACCAGACCAATGACGCCAAGGCACTGGCCAGCAAGATCGAACGCCTGCGCGCATTGCGCATCGCGCGTGATGAGGAACTGGCCCGCAACGCGCCGCCGCCGGCCGTCAAAAAAGTCAAAAAAGCCGCCGGTACCGCGGTCAAATCAACCGGAAAGCCTGTCAAAGCCGCAAAAGCCCCCAAGGCTCCGCGTCCGGTCCTGACCAAATCCGACATCGAATAAGCACGCCCCGCATGGCACCGGCCTAGCCGCCTGTCCGTCCGCAGAGGGATTACACGGCACAGAATCGCGTTAAAAGACGGAGTGGTTTGATGGTTTCATCTTGCCGCGATCTCAGGTAATACTCTTTTTACGAATAGTCATGACATGGAACACGTCTAAGTTGCGACGCCATGACCTGTAATCCTGATCCGTAACAACGAGGTGATACTGTGCAATTGGGCATGATTGGTTTGGGCCGCATGGGCGGCAATATTGTTCGGCGGTTGATGCGTCATGGCCATGATTGCGTGGTGTTTGATGCCAGTCCCGCCACTGTGGCGCAATTGGGTTCGGAAGGCGCTGTTACCAGTACCGGCCTGGCCGATCTGGTCAAAAAGCTCGCCAAGCCGCGCGCTGTCTGGGTCATGCTGCCTGCGGGCGAGATCACCGAACACGCCATCGAGGAACTCGGCGGCCTGCTCGAAGCCGGCGATACCATCATCGACGGCGGCAATTCCAATTTCAAAGACGATGTGCGCCGCGCACAGGGCCTGATGCCCAAGGGCATCCGTTATATCGATGTCGGCACCAGCGGCGGTGTCTGGGGTCTGGATCGCGGCTATTGCATGATGATCGGCGGCGACCGCGATGCCTTCGACCATCTCGACCCGATTTTCAAGACACTGGCCCCCGGCATCGGCACCATCGACAAGACACCGGGCCGCGAGGACCGCAAATCGACCGCCGAAGAAGGCTATCTCTATACCGGCCCTGCCGGCTCGGGCCATTTTGTGAAAATGGTCCATAACGGCATCGAATACGGCCTGATGCAGGCCTATGCCGAAGGTCTGGACATTCTGAAGGGCGTCAACCAGCCCGCAATCCCAGAAGAACGCCGCTATGATCTCGATCTGGCCGACATCACCGAATTGTGGCGTCGCGGTTCGGTGGTCTCGTCATGGCTGCTGGATCTGAGCGCGATCGCGCTGGCCGAAGACCCCGAATTGAAGCAGTTCTCGGGTCATGTGGATGATTCCGGCGAAGGCCGCTGGACCATCAACGCCGCTATCGAACAGGCCGTGCCTGCCGATGTACTGACGGCTGCGCTCTATACCCGTTTCCGCTCGCGTCAGGACCACACTTTTGCTGAAAAAATGCTGTCAGCCATGCGCAAGCAATTCGGCGGTCACCAAGAAACCAAAAAAGGTTGATTGCGCATCATGGCCCAGGACATTGAACACAAAACCATCGCGCATGGCGATCGTGCACCTGCCTGCTCGATGGTCATTTTCGGCGCTGGCGGTGATCTCACCAAACGCCTGCTGATCCCTGCCCTCTACAATCTGGCGAGAACCGATCTCTTGCCGGAAAAATTCTCGCTGGTCGGCGTCGACCGTCTGGACATGTCGGATGAGGATTTCCGCGCCCAGATCGACACAGCCTTGCGCGCCTTTGCCAATGACAAACATTATGCGCAAAAGCTCGACGAGGCGCGCTGGACCGCGCTTTTGAGCCAGATCACCTATCTGTCGGGTGATTTTGCCGATCTCGATACCTTTACCCGTCTCGGGAACAAGCTCGACGGCCTAGATCAGGCACAGGGCAAACCCGGCAATGTGCTGTTTTATCTGGCAGTTGCCTCGCGCTTCTTCGGTCCGGTCGTGGACCAGTTGGGCAAAGCGGGTCTGGTGAAAGAAACCGGGGATCGCTGGCGTCGCGTGGTGGTTGAGAAGCCGTTCGGCCATGATGTGGAATCGGCCAAAGCCCTCAATGCCCAGTTGCGCCAAAGCCTGTCGGAACAGCAGATCTACCGGATGGATCACTTCCTCGGCAAAGAGACCGTGCAAAACATCATGATGATGCGCTTTTCCAATACGATTTTCGAACCGCTTTGGAACCGCGACCATATCGACCATATCCAGATCACGGTGGCCGAAACGGTCGGTGTGGAACGCCGCGCCGGTTTCTATGAAACCACCGGTGCGATGCGCGACATGGTGCCGAACCATCTGTTCCAGTTGCTGGCTTTGACGGCGATGGAGCCACCTGCCAGCCTTTCGGCCAATGCGGTGCGTACGGAAAAGACCAAGGTCCTGACCTCCGTCCATCCCATGAATGCCGCAACCGACAGCGTGCGCGGCCAATATGGTGCGGGCGAGCGGGCCGGACAGGCTCTCAAAGCCTATCGGGACGAAGAAGGTGTGGCACCGGCCAGCAAAACCGAAACCTTTGTGGCGATGAAACTGACCATCGACAACTGGCGGTGGGCGGGTGTGCCTTTCTATCTGCGCACCGGCAAATCCATGGCCATGCGCAATTCGGAAATCCTGATCCAGTTCAAGCGGCCGCCTTTGTCGCTGTTCAAGGATACAGCCACCGAAGACCTGACGCCGAACTCTCTCTTGCTGAAATTGCAGCCTGACGAGGGTGCGGCTTTGAGTTTCGGGGCGAAAATCCCCGGCCCTGCCATCCATATCGGGCAGGTCCATATGGATTTCCATTACAAGGACTACTTCCAGAATGCACCGAGCACGGGCTACGAAACCCTGATCTATGATTGCATGATCGGCGATGCGACCCTGTTCCAGCGTTCGGATGCGGTGATTGCCGGATGGGAAATTGTCCAGCCGCTGCTCGATTATTGGGCCGACGGTGACAAGGCCCCGCTGGTCTCCTACCCCGCCGGTTCCGATGGCCCGCAAGAAGCCGATGATCTGTTGGGGCATGAGCACAGGGCCTGGAAAAAACTGGTCTAACCGCAACCAGGGCGGGTCAGTCCTGATTGATCCATGAGACCAATCGAATGTATCGGGCGAAAGGCACAGCTTTTCGCCCGTTTTGCTCTGATTGAACTGTCACTGTTCTGGTCGAATCTGTGGGGCTGCGGGCCTTGATCTGGCACAAAGTGACAAAAAGACGAATAAAACATGACACAGAAGCGACACATGGCAGTTCGGGCAAAAAATTATCTTGTGTTCTTGAATAATGTAGCGCATGGTGCACAAGTCGATAGACGGCCAGATGACTTGGCCTTGAGCGTGACTACCGTTTCCTCAAGCTGATTATAGACTTGCCTGAAAATGCGATTTCGACGGCCGGCGGCTGCGCAGGCAAGCAACAACATATGATAGATAGAGAAGGGTTTTCCATGACAACGGGAACCGTAAAGTGGTTTAATCTCCAAAAGGGTTATGGCTTCATTGCACCGGACAATGGTGGCGGCGATGCTTTCGTCCACATCAGTGCCGTTGAGCGTTCAGGTCTGAATGACCTGCGCGAAGGCCAGAAGGTCGGCTTTGAGCTGGTCGCTGACAAGAAAAGCGGCAAGATGTCGGCTGAGAACCTCAAGGTTCTGGGCTAATAGCGGCTTTGGGTTCCCACCCTCTCCCATTGCGCTTGGCGCTTGCGAGAACGGACTAGGGAACTGAACAACAAAAAGGCCCCGCGCCTCTCGAGGCTCGCGGGGTCTTTGCTTATGGAGATCATTTCAAGCGCTTCTCCAGCAAGCGTTGACTTCCGCCAAGGACATCCACCAAGACTGAATGACCCTTTCGGGACCATGCCCATTCATTCCATTTCAGAGACATTCCGGACACCATGACGCACGACAAAACCAGCCGTTTCGATGCCAGACTGACCCGCGCCGCCGAGGCCAAACAAGCCGCCTTGCAGAAGTTCAAAGAGCGTCAGGCCGCCAATGGTCCCGAAGCGCAGGCGCGTCAGGAAGAACGGATGAAAATTCAGGAAGCGCGTGCACTACGCGAAGCCGAACGCGCCAAAGCCCGCGCCGAAGCGGAAGAACTGGCCGCCAAAGCCGCCGTTGAAAACGCCGAGAACGCCCGCATGCAAGCCGAACTTGACGCCGCAAAGGCCATCGAGCTGGCCGCAGAGCAAAAAGCCCAGCGGGACGCCCGCTACGCCGCCCGCAAGGCCCGCGGCAAATAATTGCTGGCAAGTCTTGGCTGGCAAGTCTTGGCTGGCAATTCATAAGCTCAGGCCTTCAATCATTCATGCCCGCCCCTTCCGGCGGGCATTTTTATGATCGGCCCTGCTACCGTCGGGCCAGTTCTGCCTGCCTTTGCGGCATTTTGACCACCACTTTGATGGCATCATCAATACGGTTGCGTGCGTAATGCAGTGCCTTGGGCAGTTCGTCCATCATGAATGAATGGCTGTGGATTTTGGTCGCATCGAACCGCTTCTCGGCCATGAAGGCATGGGCGCGATGGGTGGCACTGCGACCCTCGCCGCGTATTCCGTAAATATAGATGTTGTTGCGCACCAGATACGCCACATCGATCAAGGCAGGATCATG
>CAIYZJ010000166.1 GCA_903930675.1 uncultured Hyphomicrobiales bacterium | reverse complement strand
GGATCATCGGCATTCCCGCCGCCGCCATCCGTTCCGTCGGTGTCGCCGGCCAATGCAATAATGCCGGGATGTCCGCCCAGCTCCAGCGCGAGTGCGAGGGCATATTCCTGATTGGGGCCCCCGCGCCCCTGCCCCTTGACGGTGACAGTGAGTTCGCCACCCGACAACAAAACAAGGCGCTGGCCAGACTTTGCGGCGTCGCGAGCGAGGTTGGCATGCAGAGCTGCGACGTGCCGCGCCTCGCCCTCGAGGTTGGCTCCGAGATTTTGAACTTTATACCCTGCATGACGCGCTATTTCAGCGGCGGCGTCGACAGACTGGGCAGGGCGTGCCACCAGCCTGAATTCCGACTTTGAAAAAACGGGATCACCGGGCTTGGGGGTTTCATTAGCGGGATCATTCAACAAAGCGCGCGCTGACCCGGGCAATTCGATGCGGTATTTTTCAACGATTGCGCGCGCATCCCCAAGGGTCGACGGGTCAGGCACAGTGGGGCCGGATGCGATGATCGACGGGTCATCATGCGGCACATCGGAAATGGCCAAGGTCAGAACCGGTGCCGGCGACGCCAAGCGCACCAAGCGGCCACCTTTGATTGCGGAAAGGTGCTTCCTAACCGTATTGATTTCCGAGATGGTCGCGCCCGATTTCAGAAGCGCCCGCGTGATGCCCTGTTTCTCGGCCAGCGTGAGAGCACCCGCCGGCGCAATCCAGTTGGCAGACCCGCCGCCCGACAGAAGGACGAGGACCTGATCCTTGGCAGTGGCGGTGCTGGCGAGTTCCATCACCTGTCGCGTCGCCGCGATACCGGCAGCATCGGGGACGGGATGACCGGCCTCAAGCACTTTGAGGGTGGGTGTTTCGGCGCCATACCCGATGCGGGCGACACCAAGCCCGACCAAGCGGTCCGGTCCGAGACCGTGCGTCTCGCGATAGTGTTTTTCGGCCACCCGCATCATGCTGCCTGCGGCTTTGCCCGCCGCGAGGATCATCATGCGCCCGCCTTCGGGCGGTAGCGGCAAATGAGGCACCAAACAAAAATCAGGATGGGCAGCCCGAACGGCTGCCTCGAACATGCGGTGAAGCAATAAAGGGCGGTCAATATCCGGCATTACTAGGTGCGCTCCTTCCTTTCCCGAGGCCGGGAGATCCAGATACCGCCCAGAATAAGAACTCCTCCGAGCGCCTGCAACCAGCCAAGCGACTCATCAAGCACCAGCCAGGCAATCAAAGCCGCACCGATGGCTTCTATGAAGATAACGAGCGATGTGAAAACGGTCGGCAAACGGCCGAGCGCGATGGCGAGAAGCCCCTGCCCACCAGCATGGCTCACCAGTGCCATTGCCAGAAGAGCTGCGACGCCCTTTCCGTCCGATGGCAGGAACTGGTCGCCGTTCAGGAGCGCCGCCGCCCCTAGAATCGGTGCCGTTACAAGCGAAAGACCAAAGGTAACCCGCGCCGCACCCGCTTGAAGACGGGCAGCCCGGACCGCGAAAAAATACAGACCAAAAAAGAACGCCGTACCGATGCCGAGCAGATCGCCCATGACATGGGCCGGATTGATCTCCATCGATTGACCAACCAGTGCCGCGCCTCCGGCAACGCAGAGCGCGATGCCCCAATAGGCGGAAGCCGCGATTTTCTCCTTGAAAATCAAGCCCGCGACCAGAACCGTCCAGATCGGCGTTGTCGTTCCGAAGAAGGTCGCATTGGCGATTGTCGTGTTCATAATCGCCACGTGCCAGAGCAACAAATCGCCTGCAAACAGGAACCCAGCAAGGATCGAAGAGCGTGTGAAGGTCGGCTGGGGTCCCTTCCCCGCGCGTTTTTCCTCGAGCAAGGCCCACGCATAGAGAACCGGCAGAGCAAGCGCGACCCTCCAGAAGGCGGATGCAAAGGCGGGGACATCCGACATGCTCGCAAAGCGGACGAAGATGGGGGACACGCCCATCGCCAGTGCACCGCCGACAACGGCAAAGAGCCCGACAGGATCAAGACCGGGAAGCGACACTTTTTGAACTGATGACGTTGACATAAGGTTCCCGATACGACTCACTCCGACTTCCCTAGTGCATCATCGCTGATCCGTCACCACGCAAAGCCGTTCGTTTGAGGCAAACCTGACATGTTATTCCCGGACCAATCCTTCGCCCGAACACCCGATCATGCGCCCGAAATGTCGGTTGAGTCCCTTGCAGGCGACCCGGCGCGCGGCCTGATCCTGCTTTGCGATCATGCATCGAATGCGATTCCCGACGAGTATCAGAAATTGGGGCTCCCCGACGAACAGCTCGAACGCCATATCGGGTATGATATCGGCGCGGCGCATGTTGTGCGGCGATTGGCGGATCTATTCGGCGCACCGGCGCTTTTGACGCAATTTTCCCGGCTGGTGATTGATCCGAATCGCGGCATTGACGATCCCACCCTCGTGATGCGCCTCTCGGATGGCGCGATGGTTCCCGGCAATCGCTGGGTAGACGATGCCGAAATCGAACGCCGGATTAACCGTTTTCATGCGCCCTATGACCGCGCGATCACCAAGGCGATCGATGCTTCGCTTGCGGCTGGCGTGGTGCCGGTGATCATTTCCATGCACTCTTTCACGCCGGTCTGGCGTGGCGTGCCGCGCCCTTGGCATGTGGGTGTTTTATGGGCAGGCGACGGACGCTTCTCGCTGCCGCTGATTAATGCCTTGCGCAACGCGGATGATCTGGTGATCGGCGATAACGAGCCCTATCATGGTGCATTGCCCGGCGATGTGATTGACCGGCACGCGATCCGGCGCGGTCTTTCCAATACGCTGATCGAAATCAGGCAAGATCTGATTGCCTCGGAGCGCGATGCGCAGGCATGGGCCGACCGTTTGGTGCAGGTTCTTTCGACGCTGCTCGAAGATCCTGTCCATCGCCGCCAAACCGCATGACCATGCCGTCATCCACAGGCTGCGGCCTGTCCTGATCAAGTCGTTCTTGACCCTCGCGGCTGATTGGCCGACATGAACGGACGCACCCTTGCGATCAAATGAGAGGCGCTCATGTCCAATACTGTTGCTGCAGACCAACTCAAAGCATTCATCGAACGAATCGAACGTCTCGAAGAAGAGAAAGCGGCGCTCGCAGGTGATCTGCGCGAAGTGTATAGCGAGGCCAAGGGCAATGGCTATGACACAAAGGTCATGCGCAAAATCGTGTCCATGCGCCGCAAGGACCACGCCGAGCGGCAGGAAGAACAAGCCATTATGGAGCTGTATCTTCAGGCGCTCGGAATGCCGTATTAATTGGCCTGAAAGCCGGCACTGACGGTTTGCTGAGCACCCGTAAACCCGCCGGAAAAGACGCCAGGCTTCAGAATTGTGTCTGGTGACGCTGTAAATCCGGATGAACCAGACGATTTGATGGCTGCTTTGACATTAGCGGTCTTGATGTTTTTTGCCTTTGAAGCTGGAGCCACCACCGCAGCCTTGATTGCCTTGACAGATTTAGGCGCAATGGACCCGACTGTGACCGGATCCGTTTGAACGGCCTCGGCAACCTTCACGTTTTCGCGCTGGCGGACTGGTGGCAGCGGGACATTCGCCGCAGCAAGGACAGCCGGAACTGATGCCGTGCCTTTCTCCCGCATTGGCGGCAAGCGCATCGCCACCAAGGAATAGGTTACCTTCCTCAGCGAGGCCGTCACAACCGGTTCGGCACCCTTCTGCCAGACAAATTGCGGTTGTGCGGGACCCACCATGATCGCTTCGCCGATGCCGCCTTTCTGGTTCCTTCCCAAAGGCAAGGGGATCGGTTGGGCGACGATTGGCTGCGTGCTCGCCTTTGCGACAATGGCAGGTTGGGCAGATTGCGCGGCAGGCGACAGAGCCGCAACTACGACAGGCTTTGCCGGCGCTGCATCTTCAGGCTCCGCCTGTGCCGTTTCGACTGCCTTTGCAGGCGCTTTCGCGATCTGCGGCGCAGCTTCCG
>CAIYZJ010000165.1 GCA_903930675.1 uncultured Hyphomicrobiales bacterium | reverse complement strand
CCGCGCGCCAGCAGCGCCGGAAAGGGATTGCTCGGAGCCGGACGGCCGAAAAACGGCACGGCCAGCCCGCGCCCTTCGCGCACATCGGCCAGCAGGGCGACGGTATCGCCTTCGCCGACCACCCGCATCAGGCCTTTGACGGCCTCATGGCCTTTGCTGAACAGGCCTTTGGGGTAAAAATCCACCCGCAAGGCGCGGATCATCTCGTCGACCAGCGGGTTTTTGATGCGCTGATAGACACCGGCCAGCCGCAAACCACGCTGTTTGGCGGCCAGTGCGTTGATTTCCCAATTGCCCATATGCAGCGACACCATCACCAGACCGTGATGGTCGGCCATGGCTCGGGCGGCGGCCTCGGAGGCCGTGATGGTCATCCGTTGGGGTTCGCGCGCGATCTGGTCGAGATGGAAGCTCTCGGCAAAGGTCGCGCCCAGTGTCGACCACATGTCCAGCGCGATGGCCCTGCATTCGGCCTCGCTTTTATCGGGAAAGGCCAGTGCCAGATGGGTCATCGCGCGTTTGTGGCGGTAAAGTTTCGGCGCCAGCGCCCGCCACAGCCACGCCGAAAAGCGCGAGGCGGTTTCAAGCGTCATCGACCGCATCAACCCCATCACCAGCCTGAAGCCAAGGGCCTCGAGCCGCGACCACAGGCCGAACGGCCCCGACAGCTTCGGTTCGGGGGCGGGGGAGGCTTTGGCTTGGTGCTTATCAGCTGGATCGGACAAAACGGGGCAGGGCCTTTTGAAAAAACCGGATAGATATTCCCTTTGGCTAGCACGGCTTGCCTTGTGGCGAAAGGGTGGGAGGGTGTGATGCCCTGTGCATGGCGGCTTTGCTTTTGTTTGCAAGACAAATGGTTCCCAAGTCGCTAGAAGGAGAACAAAGCCCTTGGTGGCTCGCGATCATGGCTTAAGGGAGCCTGTGCTTTGGGCGATGTTCTTTCTCTGGCAATGCCATTTTTCGGGTTGATTTTTCTCGGCTTTTTCTGCGGAAAGCTGATGGATTATCCCGAAGACGGCCTCAGGTGGATGAATTTTTTCATCATTTACGTTTCGCTGCCCGCCATGATGTTCAAACTGGTGTCTGCCGCGCCGGTCGAACAGCTGACCAATTGGCCGTTTGTGGTGGGCACGACCCTTTCAACCCTGTTGGCTTTTGTGCTGGCTTTCGGGGTCGGCTTGCTCTCGACCCGTGACATCCGCATGGCGACGGTGCAGTCGGTGGCAGGGGCCTATGCCAATATCGGCTATATGGGGCCGGGGCTGACTTTGGCCGCGCTCGGCCCCTCGGCGATTGTGCCGACGGCGTTGATCTTTGTATTCGACAACACTTTGCATTTCACGCTCGTGCCGTTTCTGATGGCTTTGGGAAGCGGTGAACGGATGCGGATCGGCGAAACGGTCTGGTTCGTCATCAAGCGGGTGATCACCCATCCTTTCAACATCGCCACCGCTTTGGGGTTGATGGCGGCGACCACGCATTTTGTCGCGCCTGCGCCGGTTGAAACCATTCTGCAATTTCTCAAAAATGCCGCCGCACCCTGCGCCTTGTTCACGCTCGGGGTAACGGTGGCACTGCGGCCTCTCAAGACGGTGCCGGTCGAACTGCCTGCTCTGATCGGCATCAAACTGGTGCTGCATCCGCTGATTGTCTGGCTGATGCTGTCATGGCTCGGCGATTTCGGGTGGGAATGGACCATGACAGCGGTGCTGATGGCCGCTTTGCCGCCTGCCTTGAATGTGTTCGTGATTGCCAACCAGTACAAGGTCTATGTCGAACAGGCTTCGACCGCCATTCTGGTCGGCACGGTGCTGTCGGTCGGGACTGTCACGGGGCTGTTGTGGTTGATGGGCAACCATGTGTTGCCGCAACGCTTTGTCTGGCCTTGGTAAAAACCTAACGCCCGATCCCCTGCCGCATCACGAATTGCCGCAACGGCCCGATCGAGGCCAGCGCCAGAAGGCCCGCGCCTCTGGCAAAATCGACGGGTAAATAAGGGCTCAGCAGCGAGCGGTTGAGCATGTCGACGCCCAGCGTGCGGGTGGAAATATCCTTGTGCCGCATGGATTGATAGCGTTGGGTGACTTCCGGCGCACCGGCATCCGAACTGAGATCGAGACAGGCGAGCAGATCGCTAATGTCGCGCAGGCCCAAATTCAGCCCTTGTGCCCCGATGGGCGGGAAGGCATGGGCGGCATCGCCCATCAGCACACAGCGCGGGGCGGTGATGGTGTCGATCCGGTCGATTCCCATGCCGATCTTGCCGCGCGGTCCGGCCAGTTCCATCTTGCCGAGCATGGATTGTGCCTGATCCTCGACCGCCCGTCCGAAGGCGTCGTCATCCAGTCCCGACAGGGTGTCTGCCTTTTCGGGCGAAGTCAGCCAGACCAGACTGGAACAGCGACCGGGCAAGGGCACCAATGTGAAGGGTCCATGGCGGGTATGGAATTCGGTGGAGGTGAAGCGGTGGTCGCGCTCGTGGCGCAAAATGGCGGTCAGGGCCACTTGCGGATAGGCCTTGTGGGCCACACGAATATCAAGCGCGGTGCGAATGGCCGAGCGGCGACCGTCGGCGGCCACCAGCAAGGGCGTTTCGATGTCCTGACGGGCGGCCAGCAGGACTTGCCGCGAGCCGTTGCCATCCTTTGTGCCGGTCACTTGATCGTTTATGACTGTGATGGCGGGGTGATCATCTATCCGCGCCGACAGGGCTTTCAGCAAAGCATGGTTTTCGATGTTGGTGGCAAAGCGCTCCAGCCCCAATTCGCGCGCCTCGAAGGCGACCGAGGGCGGACGGAACAGGCTACCACTGTCATCGATCAGCCGCAGGATTTCCAGGGGGGCGCCTGATCGGGCCAAAGTGTCGGCCAGTCCGAGCGAGTCGAGCAAAGCGAGGGACTGCGGCATCAAGGCGACCGTGCGCCCATCAGGGGGGGGAGTGGAACCGCTGACCAGATTCACAGACCAGCCGCGATCCGCCAAAGCGAGTGCCGCTGCCATACCGACCAATCCGCCACCGGCCACAACAATCGGGGGCGTGGCAGACACGGTGCGGGGCGGGCGTGGGGGGGTATCAGTCATCAAGGTGGCCTTGGCAAAGCGCATCAACGGGCGGCATAGCATTGGCAATCCCGATCGGGATATCATCTGCCACAATTTTGCCGAATGAGCTTGATAATGCCCAGAACGGCAACAGATTATCAACGCTTTGTTTATATTGATCTGTCAGGAAAGTCTCTACTGTGGCCGCGTGGTTCGTGGCAGTTGAGTCGTGATGTTGAAGAAGTTTGAAAGATCGGGCAAGAGATGACACGTCAATATTCAGAAGCCAGCATGTCGCGGACAAGTCTTTCGCGCAGACAAGTCAGCTTTTCGGCTTTGTCCTTGTTGCTGGGTGCATCCGTGCAGCCGAAGCAGGCATGGGCGGCCCCCGCCGAGACCGAAGACCAGCAGGCGGAGTGGGGCCAAGCCTATGATGCCGCAGCATCGATGAAAATCCAGCGGTCGCAAAGCCCGATTCTCTCACCCGCTACCCTGTCGGCCACCGAAGCGGCCATCGAGCAGATGCGCAATGTCGTGGCTCAGGGCGGTTGGACGCAAATGCCCAAAGGCAATCTGAAACTCGGCATGCGCGACAAGAACGTGATTGCCCTCCGCCGCCGCCTGATCGCCAGCGGTGATCTGGATGCCTCGCTCGGCAATTCCAATGTCTTTGATTCCTATGTCGAAGCGGCTATGCGCAAATTCCAGGGCCGCCATGGTCTTTCGCCCAGCGGCGAATTCGGCACCCAGTCGCTGACCGCCATGAATATTCCCGCGGATGTGCGCCTGCGCCAGCTCGAAATCAATCAGGTCCGCTTGCGCTCTTACGCCTCGACACCGGGCTATCGGTTCGTGGTCGCCAATATTCCGGCAGCGATTGTGGAAACGGTTGAAAACGGACAGGTTGTGACCCGCCACGCGGCAGGCGTCGGCAAGATCGACCGCCAGTCGCCCGTGATGACCACGCGGGCTACCGATATCAATTTCAACCCGTTCTGGACCGTGCCCGCCTCGATCATCCGCAAGGATCTGATCCCCAAAATGCAGGCCGACCCCAAATACCTGACCGATAACCACATCCGTGTCTATGACCACGGGGGGCAAGAGGTGCAACCTGCTCGTATCAATTGGCGCTCGGACGAGGCTACCCGCTATGTATTCCGTCAGGATACAGGCGGCGAGTTCAACTCGCTTGGCTTTGTGCGCATCAATATTGCCAATCCCTATGGCGTTTACATGCATGATACGCCTGCCAAGGGGATTTTCGGAGATGATTTCCGTTTCGTGTCTTCGGGCTGCATGCGCCTGCAAAATGTCCGCGATTATGTGACTTGGCTGTTGAAAGACACGCCGGGCTGGACGCGCGACCGGATCGACGAGGTAATTGCCTCGGGCCAGCGGGTCGATGCCCGTTTGACGCAGACGGTACCGGTGTACTGGATCTACATCACCGCCTGGGCAACGCCAGAAGGCACGATGGAATTCCGCGACGATATCTACAACAAAGACGGTCTTGGCGCTGTGCCTGTGGCCGCCGCTATTTCCGATCAGGACTGAGTTGAACAAGGTGCAGAACAAGGGGCAGTATCCCTTGTTTTGCAAGGCTGCTCCTGATTTTTTCCCCTTGCAATCATATATGCGCCGTTTCATAACCCAATCATCAATGCGAGGGGGTACGGTGCATGGCAAAAGTTTACTCAGACGCAACTTCGGCTTTGGCAGGCTTGCTGAAAGATGACATGGTCATCATGGCTGGCGGCTTCGGCCTGTGCGGCATTCCGTCATTGCTGATCAAGGCGATCCGCGATTCAGGCGTCAAAAATCTCACCATCATTTCCAACAATGCCGGTATCGACGGCGAGGGCCTCGGCCTTCTGCTCGAAACACGGCAGGTCAAGAAGATGATTTCATCCTATGTTGGTGAAAACAAAACCTTCGCCCAGCAATATCTGGCAGGCGAGCTGGAAATCGAATTCAACCCGCAAGGCACGCTGGCCGAGCGCATCCGGGCAGGCGGCGCGGGTATTCCGGCCTTCTATACCAAAACCGGTGTCGGCACGCTGATCGCACAGGGCAAAGACGAGCGCGAGTTCAATGGCGAGAAATACGTCATGGAAACCGGATTGCTCGCCGATCTGGCGGTCGTGCATGCGTGGAAGGGCGATACCGAAGGCAATCTGGTCTATCGCAAATCGGCGCGGAATTTTAACCCGATGATGGCCACCGCCGGGAAAGTCACCGTCGCGCAGGTCGAACATCTGGTCGAATGCGGCACGATCGACCCCGACCATATCATCACGCCGGGCATTTTTGTGCAGCGGATTATCCATGCGGCTGGTCTTGAAAAGAAGATCGAGCAACGCACCGTGCGTCAACGCGCTTAACAGGGAGGCTGATCATGGCTTGGACACGCGAAGAAATGGCAGCCCGCGCGGCAAAAGAATTGCGCGACGGCTATTACGTCAATCTGGGGATCGGCATTCCGACCCTTGTTTCTAACTACATTCCCGACGGCATGACGGTGCAGCTGCAAAGCGAAAACGGCATGCTGGGCATGGGTCCGTTCCCCTTCGAGGGCGATGAGGACCCCGATCTGATCAATGCCGGCAAGCAGACCATCACCGAATTGCCGACCACCAGCTATTTCAGCTCGGCCGACAGTTTTGCGATGATCCGCGGCGGCCATATCGACCTGTCGATTCTGGGCGCGATGCAGGTGGCCGAAAACGGCGATCTCGCCAATTGGATGATCCCCGGCAAGATGGTCAAAGGCATGGGCGGCGCGATGGATCTGGTCGCGGGCGTCAAAAAGGTCGTCGTGTTGATGGAGCATGTCGCCAAGGAAGAAAAGAAACTTCTGAAGCGTTGCACCCTGCCGCTGACCGGCGCAGGCGTGGTCAATATGGTGATCACCGATCTCGGCGTGTTCACGGTGGGCAAAGACGGCATGACGGCCATCGAAATCGCCCCGCACGTGACCCGCGAGGAAATCTCCGCCAAGACCGAAGCCAGCTTGCGCTTTGCGGACAATCTGGTCCAGCACTAAGCAGGGCTTTTAGACCTGCAACAAAAAACCGGCCTGAGTGATCAGGCCGGTTTTTTTATTGGCGGGATAAAGACTCAAGCCTGTTTGGCTTTCGCGTCCTGAATCGCCTGCCAGACCAGCTGCGGGGTGGCGGGCATGTCGATATGGGTGATCCCATAGACCGACAAGGCATCGACCAGCGCATTCATGACCGAGGAGAGCGAGCCCGCACAACCCGCTTCGCCGCAGCCTTTGGCGCCCAGCACATTGGTTGTGGCAGGCACGGAATGATAGCTGACGCTGAACGGCGGTGTCATATCGGCACGCGGCAGGCCGTAATCCATGAAGGAGCCGGTTACCAGCTGGCCGTCCTCGTCATAAACGGTGTGTTCCAGCAAAGCCTGCCCGATGCCCTGCATCACCCCGCCATGCAACTGGCCTTCGACCAGCATCGGATTGATCACCGTGCCGAAATCATTGACCGCGGTATAGCGCACAATCGCTACGGTGCCGGTGTCGGGATCAACCTCGACCTCTGCGACATGGCAGCCATTGGGATAGGCCGAGGGGGCTTCCTTGTGGATGTGGTCCACATCCAGCGTGGCAGGCACATCGGCGGGCAGGGCAATCAGCCCGTCCTGCAGGCGGCGGTTGAGATCCATGATGCCGATCCCGCGATCGGTGCCGGCAATGCTGAAGCGGCCCGAGGCGAATTCGATATCGCCGACACCGGCTTCCAGCGCATAGGAGGCGATGAGCTTTCCGCGCTCGATCACCAGATCACCCGCTTCCGAAAACGCCGCGCCGCTCGCCATGATGGATTTGGAGCCACCGGTGCCGCCGCCCGCAATCAGCCTGTCGCTGTCGCCCTGTACCAGCCGGATGGCCTCGAACGGCACGCCGAGCTTTTGCACCACGACTTGCCCGAAAGCGGTGGAATGGCCCTGCCCGAAATCGAGAGAGCCGGTCAGAAGCGTGATGGTCCCGTCTTTTTCAAAATGGATGCCGCCCATTTCATTCATCGGCGGGGCGGTGACTTCGAGATACTGGCCGATCCCCAGACCGCGCAACAGACCCTTTTTACGGCTCTCGAGCTTGCGCTTCTTGAAGCCCGTGACATCGGCCTGTTCGAGGGCCTGATCAAGCAGGGCGGTAAATTCGCCTGAATCATACAAAGTGCCCGCAGGGGTTTTGAACGGCATTTGCGAAGGTTTTACATGGTTGCGCTTGCGCAAAACCGTGGAGGAAATCCCCGTTTCCAGCGCGGCCTGTTCGATCAGCCGTTCCATATAGTAATTGCCTTCGGGCCGTCCTGCCCCGCGATAGGCGGCGATGGGCACGGTATTGGTGAAGGCGCAACGGATACGGGCGGCAATCAGCGGGGTTTTATAGACGCTGAGCATGTTTTTGACGACATTGAGCGTCGGCATCATCGGCCCGAACGGCGACATATAGCCGCCCAGATTGCCATAGCCCTCGATGCGTATCGCCAGAAAATGGCCCTTGCTGTCCAGTGCCAGTTCCGCCTCGACCGCGCTGTCGCGCCCGTGGAAATCCGACAGGAAGCTGTCCGAGCGGCGATCGGCGCTTTTGACCGGCCTGCCCAGCTCGCGCGCCGCATGCAGCAGGCAGACATATTCGGGGAAAACCGAGATCTTCATGCCGAACGAGCCGCCGACATGGCCGGTCAGCACATGCACCTTGTCGGGTGTGACACCCAGCACCAGACTCAAATTGTTGCGCATGCCGAACACGCCTTGCGAATTGGCGTGAATGGTAAAGCGGCCCGACTTTTTGTCATAATCGGCCACGGCGGCGCGCGGCTCCATTGCCGCCACCACAATACGGTTGTTGATCAGGTTCAGGCGCGTCACATGCGCCGCCTTGTCGAACACCGCATTGACGGCCTTCATATCGCCAAAACCGAAATCGAGCGCGACATTGCCTGGCACATCGTCATACAATTGCGGCGCACCGGCTTTGACGGCTTCTCGCACATCAGTGACGGTGGGCAGGGCCTCCAGAT
>CAIYZJ010000164.1 GCA_903930675.1 uncultured Hyphomicrobiales bacterium | reverse complement strand
GCAAGGATCAGATCGCGGCCAAAGCGACCGAGTTCGGCGGATGCCTCGAGGGCATCGCGAACATACCATTCCTTGGTTGAGAACTTCGACATGTCGACGGCTTCTGGGCAGAGTGCCATCATCAGGGATGTCTCGCCCTTTCCTGCATGATCGAACGGATATTGGGCGATGATGTCTGCCGTCATGAGGGGATGGGATTTGATCCAGTTGAACGGGTCGCTACCGACAGCCTGATTGCCATAGTAATCGGCCATTTTTTCGTCACCCCACCAGCCTTCACCCCGCTCCTTGTTGATAAAGTCGAAAATTGCCTGACGGGAGGCAAATTTGAATGCGAGATCTGTTGGCATGCCAACAGTGAAATTCTCGGTCTGGTGATGAATAAAGGCGTGGATGTTACGGAATCCAACCCTCAGGAGGCCGGTAAACAGATCTTTCGCAAAAGGCATAATGCGCTCTGCATCGACATGGACGGACCCTTTGCCTTCAGGCTTTTCGACGACATAGCTTGCGGCGCCGTAGTAAAAAACTGGCAAGATCACGACAGGTGTTTCAACTTCGATGATGTCCATGATCTTGATGACCGCGAGCGTATCCATGCCGACTGCCATATGCTCGCCATGATATTCTAGCACGCCGAGTGGCAGGATGACCGGCCAGTTCTCCGCGATGGCCTGTCTGATCTGGTGCGGAAGCATGAGTTCGTAACGCATTTTAATCTTTCCTCTGATTGCACACGGTCAATAAAGCAGGGCGCCGTGCCACTCGACCGAAGCCAATTGATGTAATATGGTCCGCGCCTCAGATAAAAAATGCAAGTCTGTATTTAAGAGGGAGCACATCTCATGGCATCGGTCGACGTCGTTGATGTTCGCAAGGCTTATGGCGAACAGGAAGTTATTCACGGCGTCTCAGTGAGTATTGCGGATGGAGAGTTCGTAATTCTAGTCGGTCCGTCAGGTTGTGGAAAATCGACGTTACTGCGCATGATTGCGGGGCTGGAGCCGATTACGTCGGGAGATGTCAAAATTGGTGACCAGGTGGTGAATTTTCTGCCGCCGAAGGATCGCGATATCGCAATGGTTTTCCAGAGCTATGCGCTCTATCCGCACAAGACTGTGGCTGAAAATATGGGGTTTGCGCTGAAATTGCGTGGCACGTCGCGAGCGGAAATTGAAACGCGTGTACGTCGGGCGGCGGAGATTCTTGATCTGGTGCCCTATCTGGGCCGGTATCCGAAGCAGTTGTCCGGTGGTCAACGCCAGCGCGTGGCAATGGGGCGTGCGATTGTCCGTGATCCGAAGGTGTTCTTGTTTGATGAACCGCTCTCCAATCTTGACGCCAAATTGCGTGTTCAGATGCGCGCCGAGATCAAGGAACTGCATCAACGGCTGAAAACAACAACGATTTATGTGACCCATGATCAGGTCGAAGCGATGACCATGGCTGACAGAATCGTGGTGATGCACGACGGCATTGTCGAACAGATCGGATCACCGCTTGAGCTTTATGACAGGCCGACGAACATGTTTGTGGCAGGATTTATCGGGTCGCCGTCGATGAATATGATCAAAGGAACAATCCGTGCCGGAAAGTCACCCGCTTTCGAGACGGATGACGGGGTGCTCTTGCCGCTTGCGGAAGCACCGAGGGACAGTGATGGCCGTG
>CAIYZJ010000163.1 GCA_903930675.1 uncultured Hyphomicrobiales bacterium | reverse complement strand
TTTGGCAAGGCCGAAGAGCCGCCGCCGCGCCTGCTGCGGATCCCGCTTTTGGCTTTGGCCGAAGAGGTGGTGGAGGCCGAGGGCTTGCTGCCCGATGGTTCGGTGCAATGCCTGATCGACATCTCGGCCAATCTGGTGATCCGCGCCGATCACGAACAGATGTTTCGGGTGCTGTCCAATCTGGTGCGCAACGCGCGGCAGGCGATTGAGGGGCAGGGAGGCGGCGGAACGATTGATCTGTCGGCGGGCGAGAATGAGAGCGAATGGTGGCTGCGGGTGGGCGACAGCGGCCCCGGCTTGCCGCTCAAAGCGCGCGAGCATCTGTTTGCGGCCTTTCAGGGCGGGGCGCGGCGGGGGGGGACGGGCCTCGGGCTTGCCATCTCGGCCGAGTTGGTGCGCGGCCACGGCGGGCGGCTGGAACTGGCGCGCAGCGATGCCGAAGGGACGGAGTTCATGATCCACCTGCCGAAGGGCGGATTCGCGTCGGAACCAGCGCAGGGTTGAGGTTCGGCGTGCCGGCTGCCGGTTTTCGTTTCATGATTAGCCGTTTCAGCGCTTGCATTGCCCGCAACGGGGCGCTAAACGCCCCTCAAGATGGACCCGTAGCTCAGCTGGATAGAGCATCAGACTACGAATCTGAGGGTCGGGCGTTCGAATCGCTCCGGGTCCACCATGAATTTCAAGGGCTTGGCTGGGAACAGCCAGGCCGTTTGCTTTTGCGGGCTACCACGGCGCATGATTTGGGGCCAAATCGGGTTGAAAGAATTTTCCGCGCTCGCATTTGGTGCAGTGCGGAAACCTTGTCGAATTTTTTTGCAGGCTGGCAATTAGCAAACCGTGAAAAGCTCGGGCACAGCGGTCAGATTGCCGCTCGATCTGCCGTGCTTTGAATTGTTCCTTTGGGCGCTGGGCTGGGACGGTTGAAGAGTAGCTCGAGCCGGGGGCGGTTCAAGACTTCGGCAATGGCTTGGGGACCGGCGCAGGGTGGCGCGCGCGACATTTGCCGGAATTGGGCTTTTTGGCATGGGGTTGCATGGCCGGAATGATTGAATTTGTCTGTTACTTCTGTAACTTTGTTACGCCTCTTCTTAGTCTCTGATTTTCGAAATTTTATCCGCGACAAGGCGGGTAACAAAATTGGTAACAAGGATTTTCCACTTTGTAACTTTCCGGCAGGGCGGCGCGCGCTCTGATCGAGCGGCAAAAAAGGCGGAATCGTCGCTTTGCGGCCAAAATCTTCCCAAAATCATGCATCCCCCTACGGCAAAAAATTGATGAAGATCAGCGCCTTTTGAAGAATTTCCCTCTTGACGAAAAAAGCGCTGAATGATGGACACACCGGTCTAGAAAGAACGTTGTTCCTGAGCTTTTGACCACCCCTCCCCTTGCTTATCTGGCCGGTCTGCCGAAGTGCATGCGGCACCCCCCTAAACTTGAGCCTAAGAAGCTTCGGTGGAATGTTCTTAATGTCTTTATTTGAGGTGTTGGCGATAGGTGTTTCCCGCAATTTGGACGCATTTAAAAAAATGAATGAGGGCGACCGAAAGAGCTTCTTAGTCGAGCGTGCAAAGTCACTTTGGCACCAAGTAGTCTTTATTGAAAACTCTGGAGCTGGTGTGCGTGGCACCACCCGACTTGCGAAACTGCTAGGTGCCTGTCATCTCCTCCGGCGCGATTTCCAGATCCAAAGCCTCTTGCGGGCGGAATTCGCTGAGCGCGCCCAGGATCGCCACTTTGCGCAGAGGTTTTGTCATGTACCGGTCGATTCCGGCGGCAAGGATGCTTTCGGAATCGCCGTCCATCGCATGCGCGGTCAGGGCCACGATGGGCACATGCGATTGCCCGGCTTCACGCTTGCGGATTGCGGTTGCCGCCTGACGCCCATCCATCTCGGGCATCGAGATATCCATGAAAATCATGTCGGGCTTGAATTTTTGGAACAGATCCACGGCCTCCAGCCCGTTGTTTGCGAAGACCAGTTCGATGGCCATTTCCCGCACCATTTTCTGGAAAACCAGCTGGTTAGTGCGATTGTCCTCGGCGGCCAGAACCCGCATCAAACGCCGTGCGGAAGGGGCAATGATCTGGGGCGGGACAGGGGTCACCTCTGGCTCCGGTCCTGCCAAGGCCTTGAGTTTGCGGTAAAGATCGGCGCGCAGGATCGGCTTTTGCAATATCGCGCTCAGTTCCAGATCACCCAGATCTTCGCGTGCCTTGCCCGGATGCGAGGACAAAAGCACGACCGGCATTTTCAATCCGCGCTCGCCGATCTTGCGGGCGAGCGTCAGCCCGTCCATTTCCGGCATCAGATGGTCGGTGATCACGAGGTCAAACTTCTGGTCGCCGTCCAGGGTCAGCAAAGCCTCCGCCCCCGAGCGGCACAAAACCACGTCGATCCCGCAGGGGACCAGTTGCCGCTCCAGAATGGTGCGGTTGATGAACTGATCATCCACCACCAGCGCCCGGCCGATCGAGGCCGGGGTCACCGCTGCAACCTCGTCTTCGGCGGCCGGCAGATCAAGACGGAAGCCAAAGCAGGAGCCGATGCCCTCTTCGCTGTCGACCCAAACCGCGCCGTTCATCCGCTCGATCAGCTTTTGGGTGATCGCGAGCCCCAGGCCCGTGCCTTCGAACTTGCGGTTCGACGCGGATTCGACCTGATTAAACTCGCCAAAAATATGGTCCAGATGCTGGGCCGCGATGCCGATGCCGGTGTCTTCCACGGTGACATGCAGCTGGCGTTGGCCCGGTTCGGTTTCGATCCCGACGACGCGGATCAGCACATGGCCCTTGGCGGTGAATTTCACCGCATTGCCGATCAGATTGGTCAGAACCTGACGCAGCCGCCCCGGATCGCCGACATAGCGGGTGGGCAGGAACTTGTCGAAATCGATGATCAGATCGAGACCCTTTTCACGGGCGCGCGGCTGCAGCAGCATCGCGACCTCGTGGATTGTGCGTTCCAGATCAAAGGGTTCTGGGTAAAGCGTCAGGCGCTCGGCCTCGATTTTCGAGTAATCGAGGATGTCGTTGATGATGACGAGCAAAGCCTCGCCCGAGGAGCGGATGGTTTCGGCGAACAGGCGCTGCTC
>CAIYZJ010000162.1 GCA_903930675.1 uncultured Hyphomicrobiales bacterium | reverse complement strand
GGCAAATGGCAGCACGTGACCTTCGACATCTCGATGATCGACGAAGAAATCTTTGCTGAAGGCACCATGTTTGACGGCTCGTCGATTGCCGGGTGGAAGGCCATCAACGAATCCGACATGTGCCTGATGCCAGATCCGACAACCGCGACGATCGATCCGTTCTTTGCAGCCTCGACCCTGTCGATTGTCTGCGACGTGCTGGAGCCGACAACCGGCCAGCCTTACGAGCGCGATCCGCGCGGCATGGCCAAAAAAGCCGAAGCCTATCTGAAATCGACCGGTATCGGCGATGCGATCTATGTCGGCCCCGAAGCAGAATTCTTCGTGTTCGACGACGTGCGCTTCTCGTCCGATCCCTACAACAGCGGCTTCAAGCTCGATGCTGCCGAACTGCCGATCAATGGCGACACCGAATATGAAGGCGGCAATCTCGGCCACCGCATTGCCACCAAGGGCGGTTACTTCCCCGTTCCTCCGCAGGACACCGCACAGGACATGCGCGGCGAAATGCTGGCAGCCATGGCAGCCATGGGCGTGAAGGTTGAAAAGCACCATCACGAAGTGGCCTCGGCCCAGCACGAACTCGGCATGAAATTCGGCACCCTGACCGAAATCGCCGATCACATGCAGATCTACAAATATGCCATCCACAATGTCGCTGCCAGCTATGGCAAGACAGCCACCTTCATGCCGAAGCCTGTATTCGGTGACAATGGTTCGGGCATGCACGTCCACCAGTCGATCTGGAAGGCCGGCAAGCCGATCATGGCCGGCAACAAATATGCCGACCTCAGCCAGGAATGCCTGTACTATATCGGCGGCATCATCAAGCACGCCAAGGCACTGAACGCTTTCACCAACCCGTCGACCAACAGCTACAAGCGTCTGGTCCCCGGTTATGAAGCGCCTGTGTTGCTCGCTTATTCCTCGCGCAACCGTTCGGCTTCCTGCCGTATTCCATACACCAACAATCCGAAGGCCAAGCGCGTCGAAGTGCGCTTCCCCGATCCGATGGCCAACCCCTATCTGGCATTCGCTTCCATGTTGATGGCTGGTCTGGACGGCATCCAGAACAAGATCGATCCGGGTGCGGCAATGGACAAGGATCTGTATGATTTGCCGCCACGCGAATTGAAGAAGATCCCGACCGTTTGCGGCTCGCTGCGCGAAGCACTGGCATGCCTCGACAAGGATCGCGGCTTCCTGAAGGCTGGCGGCGTGTTCAACGACGACTTCATCGACAGCTATATCGAGCTGAAGATGCAGGACGTGATGCGGTTCGAAATGGCTCCGCATCCTGTTGAATTCACCATGTACTATTCCTATTGATTGGCTCGGCCTTCGGGCCGTCCAGCGAGACAGAAAGGCCGGGCCCAAAGCCCGGTCTTTTTTGTGGGTTACATTTAAGTGATCGAATACAGGTAGTTTGAGCCAGAAGCTCATCTGTTGCGGGAGTTGGATATCGAAAACCCGTGCAAAACCAACAGGCCTATGTTTATGATCCGTTCCCATTTGCCGCTTGGATGTGCATAATGCCGCCAGTGCGAATCAGTTTGATGACCAAGGGCTCCCATGTCTGGCAATGATGATCTTTTTGGCGCAGGTGCGGCTCCCCGCTCTGGTGCTTCTTCCCAGGGCTCTTCTGCCGACAACAAGCCAACCAGCAAAGCCCCATCCAAATCCAGCCCCGCGCCTGTCGGCGGCACGCCGGGGGAATTGGGCTATACCGCGTCAGCCATCGAGGTGCTGGAAGGGCTCGAGCCGGTCCGGCGTCGTCCGGGCATGTATATCGGCGGCACCGATGAAAAGGCGCTGCATCACCTGTTTGCCGAAGTCATCGACAATTCGATGGACGAAGCGGTGGCGGGCCACGCCAATGTCATCACGGTTGAATTCGACGCCGACGGCTTCCTGTCGGTGTCCGACAACGGACGCGGGATTCCGATTGATCCGCATCCCAAATTCCCCGATAAATCCGCGCTCGAAGTGATCATGACCACGCTGCATGCGGGCGGCAAGTTCGATTCCAAAGTGTATGAAACATCCGGCGGTCTGCACGGAGTCGGCATTTCGGTCGTCAATGCGCTGTCGGAATTGTGCGAAGTGGAAGTGGCACGCGGCCAGCAGCTCTATCGTCAGATATTTTCGCGCGGCCATGCGCAGGGTCCGGTGGAAATGGTGGGTCGTGTCGCCAATCGGCGCGGCACCAAAGTCCGCTTCAAGCCGGATGACCAGATTTTCGGCGAACACAGCACGTTCAATCCGGGCCGGTTGTTCCGTATGGCCCGTTCCAAGGCCTATCTGTTCGGCGGCGTCGAAATCCGCTGGTCCTGCGATCCGGCGCGTGTGGCAGGCACCGATGTGCCTGCACAGGCCGTGTTCCGTTTCCCCGGCGGCTTGCGCGATTATCTCGCCACCGAGATCGAAGGCAAGAATCAGGTCACCGAGCAGATTTTCTCCGGCAAGATCGAGAAAGCCGGCGGCCACGGCTCGCTCGAATGGGCGCTGGCCTGGCTCGGAGACGGCGAGGACGGGTTCAGCCATTCCTATTGCAACACCATCCCGACGCCCGAAGGCGGCACGCATGAGCAGGGCTTGCGTGTTGCGCTGCTGCGCGGACTGCGCGACCACGCCGAACGGATCGGCCAGCAAAAGCGGGCGGCCAGCATCACCTCCGATGATGTGATGCTGTCGGCGGCCAGCATGTTGTCGGTGTTTATCCGCGAGCCGGAATTTCAGGGCCAGACCAAGGACAAGCTGGCGACCACAGAGGCGAGCCGCATTGTCGAAGCCGCCATTCGCGATGCATTCGACCACTGGCTGGCGGCCTCCCCGTCCCAAGCCATCAAGCTGCTGGATTGGGCGATCGAGCGGGCCGATGACCGCCTGCGCCGCCGCGCCAAAAAGGAAGTGCTGCGCAAAACCGCCGTGCGCAAGCTGCGCCTGCCCGGCAAATTGGCCGATTGCACCAATGCGGGCATGAAGGGTTCCGAAATCTTCATCGTCGAGGGTGATTCGGCAGGTGGTTCGGCCAAACAGGCGCGCAACCGCTCCAATCAGGCGATTTTGCCGTTGCGCGGCAAAATCCTCAACGTCGCGTCTGCCACGCGCGACAAGCTGGTCGCCAACCAGCAATTGCAGGATCTGATGCAGGCTTTGGGTTGCGGCATGGGATCCAGTTACCGCGAAGAAGATTTGCGCTATGACCGCGTGATCATCATGACCGATGCCGATGTCGACGGCGCGCATATCGCTTCGCTGTTGATCACCTATTTCTACCGGCAGATGCCGAAGCTGATTGATCAGGGCCATCTCTATCTGGCCGTACCGCCGCTCTATCGCCTGACCCATGGCGGCAAGACCATCTATGCGCAAACCGATGATCACAAAGACAAATTGCTGGCCACCACTTTCAAGGGCAAGAGCAATGTCGAAGTCGGCCGCTTCAAAGGCCTCGGCGAAATGATGCCCGCGCAGTTGAAAGAAACCACGATGGATCCGACCAAGCGGGTTCTGCTGCGGGTCGATATTCTGCCCGACGACAAGCTCGACACCAGCAATTCGGTGGAACGCCTGATGGGCACCAAGCCCGAAGCGCGGTTCAGCTTCATTCAGGAACGCGCTGCCTTTGCCGGTGAACTGGTCGATCTGTAACAGGCCAAGCCTTGATTTGGCCCTTATTGCAGCGCACAAACCGTTCCTGAAAATGATACACGTTCGGGGATCTTCATGCTGCAAACGACCGCACAACGCTATAATGCCTTGATGATTGCGATCCACTGGCTGGTGGCCGGTCTGGTGGCTTTTGCGGCTATTTCGGCTTTTGTCATCGACGAGATGCCGAATTCATCCGCCAAGGCCTCGATGACCAATCTGCATTTCGTGTTTGGCTCCCTGGTGCTGGGTTTGGTTGTTGTGCGCGGGCTTTTGCGCCTGACCACAACCGCGCCCGCCTTGCCGGCTGATACCCATCCGCATGTGGCCAAAGCCGCACTGATCGGACACATGGGGCTTTATGCCTTGATGGTCGGAGTGCCGTTGATCGGTGTGATCACCGCGTTTTACCGCGGACGCGGGATTGATTTCGGCCTGTTCCAGATCGCCTCGCCCTTTGATTCCAACCGCACGACCGGCAAATTCTTCAAAGAAATCCATGAGTTGCTCGCCTATGGCTTTTTTGCCGCCATCGGTGGCCATGCACTGTTTGCCCTGTGGCACCATTACATCCTGAAAGACGGATTGATGGACCGCATGCGCTTTGCAAAAAGCGGCACAAAGCGGGCAGAATAAGGCCTTGCACAAAAAACATTGACTTATCAGGGTTAACGCCTAAGGTGCGCACACTTGTAGGAGGCTCGGGCGTTCAATACCGTACGCCCCAACGATGATTGCGCTGGTCAATATGGACCCCGCACTCATTCGCCGCGATCGAGAGGCGGCATTATTGATGACATTTGCAGAACTCGGACTCAGTCCAAAAGTACTCGAAGCCGTAACGTCTTCGGGTTACACCATCCCCACCCCCATTCAGGCACAAGCAATCCCGCAGGTTTTGGCCCGCAAGGATGTTTTGGGCATTGCCCAGACAGGCACCGGCAAAACGGCCGCTTTCACGCTGCCGATGCTGACCTTGCTGGAACAAGGCCGCGCCCGCGCCCGCATGCCGCGCACGTTGATTCTGGAGCCGACCCGCGAATTGGCGGCTCAGGTCGAAGAAAATTTCACCAAATATGGCGCAAACCAGAAGCTGTCGGTGGCTTTGCTGATCGGCGGCGTGTCGTTTGGTGATCAGGATCTCAAGATCACCCGCGGCGTCGATGTGCTGATTGCCACGCCGGGCCGCTTGCTCGACCATTTCGAGCGCGGCAAATTGCTCCTGACCGGCATTGAAATTCTGGTGATCGACGAAGCCGACCGCATGCTGGATATGGGCTTCATTCCCGATATCGAACGCATCTGCAAGCTGGTGCCGTTTACCCGTCAAACCCTGTTTTTCTCGGCCACCATGCCGCCTGAAATCCAGCGCCTGACCGAAGCCTTTTTGCACAATCCGACGCGGATCGAGGTCGAGCGGCAATCGACAAGCGCCTCCACCATCACCCAGCGTCTGGTGGCTTCGCAGCCGCAAGATTGGGCCAAGCGCGATGTGTTGCGCACCCTGATCCGTCAGGAAGAGATCAAAAACGCCATCATTTTCTGCAACCGCAAAATTGATGTCGCCAATCTGCACAAATCGCTGTCGCGCCACGGCTTCAACGTCGCGGCCCTGCATGGCGATATGGACCAGCGCGCCAGAACCATGGCTCTGGATGCCTTCCGTGCCGGTACAACGCAATTGCTGGTGGCATCCGATGTCGCCGCACGCGGGCTCGATATTCCCGAAGTGAGCCACGTCTTCAATTTCGACGTTCCCCATCATGCCGAAGACTATGTGCACCGCATCGGCCGCACCGGCCGCGCGGGACGTCTGGGCAAGGCCTATACGCTGGTCACGCTCGATGACAAAAAGAATATCGGCGCTGTCGAGGCGATGATCAAGAACAAGATCGAATATCTCGGCCCCACTCTTGATGAATTGCCCCCCGGCGAGCCATCCGAAAAGCGCAGCCGCAGGCCGCGTGAAAAATCGGCCCGCACCCGTTCGGATCGCCCGGGCCGCAAGCCCGTGCCGCATGGCGAGGTCGCCAGCATGACCCCGCTGGTGTTCAAGGAAGCCGAAGCCGTAGCGGGTGGTGATCCCGAAACCGCTCAGCCTGTCGAGCGCGCTGCGCGTCCGGCCCGCGATGCCGTTCCGAGAGAGCGTGAACCCCGCGAGCGGACACCGCGTGACCGCACTCCGAGAGACCGTACTCCGAGAGAGCGCACTCCACGCGAGGATACATCCCCACGTGAGTCTTCGTCTCCGCGCGAAGCCTCGCCGCGTCTCGCTGCCGATCGTCCGCCACGCGACGAGCAACGCCCTGCCCGTCCGGCACCGGAACGGCGTTATCGCGATCAGGACGACCGCGAACCGACACCAAAGGGACTGGGTGACCATGTGCCCGGCTTTATGATGCGGCCGGTGGTCAAACCAAAACCCGCCAGCGACTGAGCCTCGAACACAAAAAAGGCCTCCCTCGGGAGGCCTTTTTATTGGATGCGCAAAAATTTAGAACGCCTGAACGCCTTTGGGCAAATCCTGTTCGGTCGGTACCTGCTCAAGCGTCGCTGGCGACAAAGCCACTGATTCCCCGCAACCGCAGGCAGACGTCTGGTTGGGGTTTTTAAAGGTGAATTGCGAAGACACTTTTGTGCGCTCGAAATCCATCTCGGTGCCGAGCAGGAACAACACGGCTTTGGGATCGACTATCACCGTCGCGCCTTTGTCTTCCACCACGTCTTCGCCCGGCAGCACCTTGTCCGCCAGTTCGACCGTGTAGGACATGCCCGCACAGCCGCCATTCTTGATGCCGACGCGCAGGCCGATGGCCTTGCCGTCACTGCCTGCCACCACATCGCGCACGCGCTCGGCGGCTGCATCGGTCAGCGACATCACTTTCAACGAACCGAAAAGTCCCATCTGATCCTCTCCTTCTGACCAAATTCAAGGTTTGGCACAAGGTGTTGGCGGGCCGTTTAAAGGCGCGCCGTATCGGAAATAGTGTCACGCGATCGTGGCAATGCTAGGGCGAAACTTACCACATGTCGAGCGCGACACGGGCCTCGTCCGACATGCGGCTCTGGTCCCATGGCGGATCGAACACCATGCTGACCTTGACCGATTGCACACCGGCCACCAGCGAGACCGCATTTTCGACCCAGCCGGGCATTTCACCCGCCACCGGACAACCGGGCGCGGTCAGTGTCATATCAATCGCCACATTGCGGTCATCGTCGATATCGACGCGGTAAATCAGCCCCAATTCATAGATGTCGGAGGGAATTTCCGGATCATAGACGGTTTTGAGCGAGGCAATGATGTCGTCGGTCAGACGGTCGATTTCCTCGGGCGGCAGATTGATCGAGGGTTCGATCGCCGGACGGTTCGGCGAAAACGCAACATCGGAATGAGAAGCGGTCATGCGTGGTCCCCTTAACTGAACATGCTTTCGGCGCGTTGAAGCGCCTCGACCAAACGATCCACCTCATCCACCGTATTGTAAAAGGCAAACGAGGCACGGCAAGTCGATGTCACACCATATTTGGCCAGCAAGGGCTGGGCGCAATGCGTGCCTGCACGGACAGCAACGCCCATGCGGTCGATCACGGTTGCGACATCATGCGCGTGGGTCCCCTTCATCTCGAAGGAGACAATCGCCCCCTTGTCCGGCGCATGGCCGAAGATGGTCAGGGAATTCATCTCGCCCAACCGCTTCATCGCGTAATCGCGCAACAGGTTTTCCTGCGCCATGATCGCATCAGAGCCCAAGGCCATCATATATTCAACCGCAGCCCCGAGCCCGATGGCCTGCACAATCGGCGGCGTCCCCGCCTCGAAACGGTGCGGCGGATCATTATAGGTGACAGACTGTTCGGTCACGACCGAGATCATCTCACCGCCGCCGTTGAACGGAGGCAAAGCCTTCAAACGGTCCATCTTGCCATAGAGCACGCCGATGCCGGTCGGGCCGTAAACCTTGTGGCCGGTAAACACATAGAAATCGGCATCCAGTGCCTGCACATCGACCGGCATATGCACGGCGCCTTGCGAGCCGTCCACCAGCACCGGAATGCCGCGGGCATGGGCCAGTTTGATGATCTCGCGCAACGGCGTCACGGTGCCGAGCACGTTCGACATCTGGGTGATGGCGACAATCTTGGTGCGCGGGGTCAGCAATTTCTCGAACTCGTCGAGCAGAAATTCTCCGCGCTCGTTGATTGGCGCCCATTTGATCACCGCGCCCTTGCGCTCGCGGTGGAAATGCCACGGCACGATGTTGGAGTGATGCTCCATGATCGACAGGACAATCTCGTCGCCCTCGCCGATTCCGTTCATGCCGAAACTGGAGGCAACCAGATTGATCGCCTCGGTCGCCGAACGGGTAAAGATCACCTCGTCGACCGATTTGGCATTGATGAACCGGCGCACGCTGTCACGCGCCCCTTCAAAGCCTTCGGTCGCAGCATTGGCAAGATAATGCAAGCCCCTGTGAACATTGGCATATTCATGTTCATAGGCATATTTCATCCGCTCGATCACCTGACGCGGTTTTTGGGCCGAGGCAGCATTGTCGAGATAGACCAGCTTGTGGCCATAGACCTCCATCGCCAGTGCGGGAAAATCCGCCCGCACTTTTTCAACATCGAATTGCGGGGTCGAGACCGAAGAATTGCCCATTTCAAGCCTTCTTTGATGCAGTCGAACGGCCTTTCAGCCATGTTTCAGCAAGTCCTTCAAACAATTCGCGCACACCTTCATGCGCGATCTTTTCAAAGGCTTCGCCGACAAAGGCCGCCAGCATCAAGGCTTCCGCCTCGAGCCGTGGCAGGCCGCGCGCCATCAGATAGAACAGCAAATCGTCATCCAATGCGCCGCAGGTTGCCCCGTGGCCGCACACGACATCATCGGCAAAGATTTCGAGTTCCGGCTTGTTGTTCATGCGCGCATCGTCGGACAGCAGCACCGCTTGCGACATCATTTTGCCGTCGGTTTGCTGGGCGATCTGCTTGACCATGATGCGGCCCTGAAACACGCCTGTCGCTTGGGCATCGAGCACGGTTTTGAACAATTCGCGGCTGGTGCAACCGGGTGCGGCATGGTCGATCGCCAGAGTGGTATCGACATGCTGGGTACCGCTGAGCAGGGCAACACCGTCGACATCGAAGGCAATCCCTTCGCCTTGCAGCGACGCAAACACCTGATGACGGGCCAGACCCGGCGTGGTGATGCAATGGAGCGAACGAAACACGGCTTCTGTTTGCAAATTGATCGCCAGAGTGGACAGATCAACCGCATAATTGCCGCCCGCGCTCAAGCGCAGATGTTCGATGCGGCTGTGGGCCGCCCCGAAAATTTCGACAACCGCATTGGTCTGATAGGCGACCCCATCGGGGCCCTGATGGCTTTCGAGCACAGTGACATCGGCCCCTTCGCCGACAATCACCAGCACGCGCGGTGCCATGGCAATCGCGTCCACCGTCTCGGTGACGAAACGCAGTTCCAGCGGCAGGTCAAGCTTGGTGTGCGGGGCCACGGTAACAATCACGCCGCCATTCATGAAAGCGGTGTTGAGCGCAATCAGCGGATCGGGCGTGGTGGTGGCCTTGCCGAGATGGCTGGCAACCAGAGGCTCGGACTGGCCAAGCGCGCTGTGCATGTCTTTCACGCTCACGCCCGCCGGCAGGCCGAAGGTCGAGATATTGGCATCATAAAAGCCGTTGACCATGACCAGCCGCGTGGCCGGAACCTGATCGAGCGGCGAGCCGTGTTCGGCGGCGCGCTGGATCACATGTGACGGTGGCTTGACCGCCAGCTCGGGCGCATCGCGCAACAGGCTGCGCAGATCGGTATAGTGCCACGCCTCGATGCGGCGATGCGGCAGGCCCGATTGCTCGAAAGAGGCAAAGGCGCCATCGCGCAAATCGCGGATGGCGGCATCGCCCGGCAGAGCGGCTTTGACCTGCGGAAAGCGCGACAACAGCGCGTTTTCCACCTTGGTGCGGATAGGAGTGACGTCGTTCATCGCGTTCCCCTTATGCCGCAAGCGTTTTGTAATCGGCATAGCCTGTGGCTTCGAGCTCGAGCGCCAATTCCTTGCCGCCCGATTTGACCACCTGCCCATGCGCCATCACATGCACAGAATCGGGCACGATATAGTTCAGCAAACGCTGGTAATGGGTGATAACCAGAAATGCCCGCTTGGGATCGCGCAGGGCATTGACGCCTTCCGATACAATTTTCAAGGCATCGATATCGAGACCGGAATCGGTTTCATCGAGAATGCAGAAATTGGGAGCCAGCAGAGCCATCTGCAGAATTTCCATCCGCTTCTTTTCGCCACCCGAAAAACCGACATTCAGACCACGGCGCAGCATGTCTTGCGGAATGCCCAAGCCATCGGCAGCAGCACGCACGGCTTTCATGAAATCGGCCGTGGCCATTTCTTCCTCGCCGCGGATCTTGCGCTGCGAATTCATCGCGGCCTTCAGAAACGACATGGTGGCGACACCGGGGATTTCCAGCGGATATTGAAACGCCAGAAACAGTCCGGCGGCAGCGCGCTCGTGTGGCTCGAGTTCAAGCACATTCTGGCCATCCAGCAGGATCTCGCCATCGAGCACCTCGTAATCGGGCTTGCCCGCGATCACATAGGACAGCGTCGACTTGCCCGAACCATTGGGGCCCATAATGGCAGCCACTTCGCCGTCATGAACGGTCAGGGTCAGGCCATTGAGAATTTTCTTGTCTTCGATCGAGACATGGAGATTGCGAATTTCCAACATTTTTTCAGTTCCTTACAGATGTATTTTGAAGTGACGGGCGAGCAAACTCAGCCCACACTGCCTTCCAGTGAAATCGAGATCAGCTTTTGCGCTTCAACCGCAAATTCCATCGGCAATTGCTGCAGCACGTCCTTGACGAAGCCGTTGACGATCAATGCCGTGGCCTCCTCGGGATTCAGCCCGCGTTGCTGGCAATAGAACAGCTGGTCCTCGGAAATTTTCGATGTCGTCGCCTCGTGCTCGAACACGGCCGAGGCATTGTTGCATTCCATATAGGGCACGGTATGCGCGCCGCACTGGTCGCCGATCAGCAGCGAGTCACAATTGGTGAAATTGCGCATATTGGTGGCCTTGCGATGGGCCGAGACCTGTCCGCGATAGGTGTTTTGCGAGCGGCCCGCCGAAATGCCCTTGGAGATGATGCGGCTGGTGGTGTTCTTGCCGAGATGGATCATCTTGGTGCCGCTGTCGACCTGCTGCATGCCGTTGGAGACGGCAATCGAATAGAATTCGCCGCGCGACCCGTCACCGCGCAAGATGCAGGACGGATATTTCCAGGTGATCGCCGAGCCGGTTTCCACCTGCGTCCACGAGATTTTGGAGTTTTTGCCCCGGCAATCGCCGCGCTTGGTCACGAAGTTATAGATACCGCCCTTGCCGTCCTTGTCGCCCGGATACCAGTTCTGGACGGTGGAATATTTGATTTCGGCATCATCCATGGTGATCAGCTCGACCACGGCGGCATGCAACTGGTTCTCGTCGCGCTGCGGCGCGGTGCAGCCTTCGAGATAGCTGACATAGGAGCCTTCTTCGGCAATGATCAGCGTGCGTTCGAATTGGCCGGTATTGCGCTCGTTGATGCGGAAATAGGTCGAGAGTTCCATCGGGCAGCGCACGCCCTTGGGGATGTAGACAAACGAGCCATCGGTAAACACCGCCGCATTCAGCGTGGCGTAGAAATTATCGGTGACGGGCACAACCGTACCCAGATATTTGCGCACCAGTTCGGGATGCTCTTTCAGGGCTTCGGAAATCGAGCAGAAGATCACGCCCGATTTGGCCAGTTCCGCCTTGAAAGTGGTGACAACCGACACCGAGTCAAACACCGCATCGACCGCAACTTTGGACGTCTGCACACCTGCCAGAATTTCCTGCTCGCGCAGCGGAATCCCCAGTTTCTTGTAGGTTTCCAGAATGGCCGGATCAACCTCGTCCAGCGTCTGCGGCGCTGCGTTCATCTTGGGGGCGGCGTAATAATAGATGTCGTTGAAGTCGATCTTGGGATAGGCCACCCGCGCCCATGTCGGCTCGCGCATGGTCAGCCAGCGGCGATAGGCATCCAGCCGCCATTCCAGCATCCATTCCGGTTCGCCCTTTTTGGCGGAAATGAGCCGGACAATATCTTCGTTCAGGCCCAACGGCGCTTTGTCGACTTCGAGCTCGGTCGAAAACCCGTATTTATACTGATCAACGTCAATCGCTTTGACCTGATCAACCGTTTCCTGGACAGCAGCCATTCTCTTTTTCCTTCAGTATCGGCTTCAAGGGCCGAGTTCGTCATCAATCGTTCAGGCGGCGCGGATCGCACCTGTTGTTTTGGCAGTGAGTTGAGGGCCTAGAGTCTGTTCGTAACGCGTCATGAATTGGATCACATCTTCGGGGCTTGTCGACCAGCCGAGACTGATCCGCAAGGCCCGTCTGGCAAGGGCTTCGTCAACCCCCATCGCTGCCAGCACATGCGAGGATTTGACCTTGCCCGACGAGCAGGCCGACCCCGACGACAGGGCAATCCCCGCCAGATCAAGCCGCATCAAAGCCATTTCGGCTGTTTGCGCACTGCCCGCAAAGGCCAGCGTGTTGGGCAGACGCGGTGCATCGGCACCAAACACCATCAATCCCGCATCCAGCGCGTGCAAACCCGCTTCGATCCGGTCACGCAGAGATCCAAGACGGAGGCTTTCTTCGGCCATCTGCGCGCTGGCAGCTTGGGCTGCGGCTCCAAAGCCGGCAATGCCTGCGACATTTTCGGTGCCCGCGCGCGCGCCGCGCTCCTGCCCGCCGCCTTTGAGCACCGGCGCTTCGACCGTCAAACCGCCTGCACGCAGCACCAAAGCCCCGACGCCTTGCGGTCCGCCGAGCTTGTGCGCCGACAGCGCGAGACTGTCCGCACCCGCCGTGCCCTGATCGAGCGGCAGACGGCCCGCCATCTGAACCGCATCGCAATGCAACAGCCCGCCTTTGGCATGAACCCTAATGGCGATCTCGCCGATCGGCTGGATCACGCCGGTCTCGCTATTGGCGGCCTGCACGCTGACCATCACGCGGTGGCCCGAAGCGGCCAACTGATCAAGCTTGTGTTCCAATACCTCAAGGTCGATCAGACCCGAGGACAGCACGGGCAATAGAGCGATACGATCGGCTGCAAAACGGTGGCCTTGCAGCACGCAAGGATGTTCGGTGGCCAGCACCAGCAGCGCATCGCAGCCCTGCGCCTTGCCGCCACCCAATGTTTGACTGGTCAGCAAAGGCGACAATGCCAACCCGTTGGCCTCGGTCGCCCCGCCG
>CAIYZJ010000161.1 GCA_903930675.1 uncultured Hyphomicrobiales bacterium | reverse complement strand
GATAATTTAAGCACTCGTTTTGATGAATCCCATTACGAGTACAAAATTAAAGCGTTTTTTGTTATATTTTTGCTTGCATCTGTTATATTTTTTTATTTTAAAGGCATGCATATGTAACGGAAATTTGGTATTTTAATCTCTGGATTTTTGATGATTTTTGATTGTTTTTATGTTAGCTATTTTGTTAAATCTGTCGTTTTTAAAATGCTAAATTTCTAATAGTTTCACCCTAGGACATAAAGACCCGTCATGGATCAAGAGACCAACTCACTCCCGCCACTGTTTCAGGCGCCGCCGCGTGTGGCGCGGTTGACTGCGGGTCAGCGGTTGCGGACTTATTTTTTGACAGGACTGGTGGTCGCCGGTCCTTTGGCGATTACCGCCTATATCACCTGGTCCTTCATCAAATGGGTTGACGGACTGGTCAAACCATTGGTGCCGACGGCCTATTGGCCGGACCGCGTTTTCGATTTCGAAGTGCCCGGCCTCGGCCTGCTGGTGTCGCTGGTGGGGTTGACCTTGTTGGGGTTTCTGACGGCCAATCTGGTCGGCCGCTCTTTGCTTGATGTCAGTGAAACCGTGCTCGGCCGCATGCCGGTGATCCGCGGTCTTTACAAGAGCATGAAGCAGATTTTCATGACGGTGTTCAACGAGGAGGGATCCTCGTTCCGCAAAGTCGGTATGGTCGAATATCCGGCCAAGGGCATGTGGTCTCTGGTGTTTATTTCGACGCCACCCGAAGGGGCTGTGTCAAAAGGGTTGAAGTCGGCGGGGCTGAACAGCACGGATGATTATATCTCGTGCTTTTTGCCGTGCACGCCCAACCCCACCACCGGCTTTTACTTCTATCTGCCCAAAAGTCAGGTGATCGAGGTCGATATGTCGACCGAGGATGCCGCCAAGCTGATTATGTCGGCGGGGATGATCCAGCCCGATCAGGTCATGCTGCCGGTCGCCTCATTGGCTGCGCCAGACCCCAAACAAGCCTAACCGGCCCGCAATAATTTGATCGCGGCGTCACGCTCGAACAGATAGAGCAAATGGCGCAAAGCCTGCCCGCGCGGGGTTTCAAGCGCAGGGTCTTTGATCAGGATCAGCTTGGCATCGTCGCGCGCCGTGGCCAGCAGCTCGCCATGCTTTTCCGGCAAGGCGAATTTGAAACCGGGCATGCCGGATTGGCGCGTGCCCAGCACATCGCCTTCGCCGCGCAGTTTCAAATCCTCTTCGGCGATCAGAAAGCCGTCCTCGCTTTGCCGCATGATGTCGATGCGGGCTTTGGCGGTTTCACCCCCGCCGCGCTTGTGCAGCAACAGACAGGTCGATTGGGCCGAACCGCGCCCGATGCGCCCGCGCAACTGGTGCAATTGCGACAGGCCGAAGCGTTCGGCATGTTCGATTACCATCACGCTGGCATTGGGCACATCCACACCGACTTCGATAACAGAGGTAGCCACCAGCAAGCGCGTTTGGCCCGAGGCAAACTGCTGCATGGCTTCGTCTTTCAGCGCGGGTTTCAATTGCCCGTGTAACAGCCCGACTTGCGCGCCGAAACGGGTGGCAAGATCGGCAAAGCGTTCTTCCACCGCGGTCAGATCCAGTTCGTCATTCTCGGAAACCAGCGGGCAAATCCAGTAGACCTGGCGATCGGACGCCAAAGCGCGCGCCACCGCCTCGGTGACCTCTGCGAGCCGGTCCAGAGAGATGGCGCGGGTATCGATTTTCTGGCGGCCGGGCGGCTTTTGGCGCAACACCGACACATCCATATCGCCGAAATAGGTCAGCACCAGCGTGCGCGGTATCGGCGTGGCCGTCATCACCAGCACATCGACTGCCTCGCCCTTGCGTGACAAAGCGAGGCGTTGATGCACCCCGAACCGGTGCTGCTCGTCGATAATGGCAAGGCCGAGACGGGCAAACACGACATCATCCTGAAACAAAGCATGCGTGCCGACCAGCACATCGATCCGGCCCGCAGCCAGATCGGCCAAAAGGGCTTTGCGCGATGCCCCTTTGTCGCGGCCCGTCAAAAGTTGCACCGTGATGCCGATGCTGTCGGCCAGTGGTTTGAGTGTCTCGAAATGCTGGCGGGCCAGAATTTCGGTCGGCGTCATCAAGGCGGCCTGAAAGCCTGCCTCGATCACATGCGCCATCGCCATCATCGCCACCACGGTTTTGCCCGCACCGACATCGCCTTGCAGCAGACGCAACATCCGTTCGGGTGTTTCAAGATCGGTTTTGATCTCCTTGACGGCGGTTTGCTGGTCCTGTGTCAGTTGATAGGGCAGGGCCGCCAGCAGGCGCGCCTCCAGCGCACCGGACGCCGTGCGGGCAATGCCCGCTGCCTTTTTCATCTGGGCGCGGACCAGCAACAGCGCCAATTGGCTGGCCAGCAATTCATCATAGGCCAATCGCATCCGCGCCGCTGTGATGCCGGTGATATCCTCGGGCCGTTGCGGATTGTGCATCTGCCGCAGACAGTCGGAAAAGGACGGATATTTGGCCCGCGCCATCAGGGCCGGATCATTCCATTCCGGCAGATCGGGCAGGCGGGAAAGGGCTGCCTGCACGGTGCGCGCGATCATCCGGCTCGTCAGACCATAGGTTTGCGGATAGACCGGCTCGATCAGCGGGGCACGGGCAAAGGCCTCCTCATCCATGATCCTGTCGGGATGCACCATCTGGCGGTGGCCGTCATAAAGCGTAAACGAGCCCGAGACATAGCGGATTTCACCGACAGGCAGGCTGCTTTCAATCCGCGCTGCGGCGGATTTGAAAAACACCAGTTCGATATCGCCTGTCTCATCCTCGCAAATCACCTTGTGCGGCATGTTGCGCCGCCCCTGAGGAGCAGGGCGGTGGCTCAGCACCCGCAATTTGAAAGTGGTCAGCACATCGGGTTCGGCATCAGCCAATGTCGAGCGCAAACGCCGGTCCACCATCGTGGCCGGCAGATGAAACAACAGATCGAGCACCAGCGCATCGCGTTCCACCGGCGCCAAGAGTTTGTGATAAAGCGCACCCAAGCGCGCGCCGACACCCGACAGTGTCGTCAAAGGAGTAAACAGCGGGTTGAGTATAACAGGGCGCATGGCCGGACAGTATCAGGCCAAAGCCCGATGAAAAAGGCTGTGCCGTTAAAAACTTGGACCGCAATAAGCCGTTGAAAGGCCTAGTTGTTGACGAGGGCCGAAATCCGCTCTTTGATCATGTCACAGGTATGGGCAAAGGCTTCTTCCTTGGCCTTGTCCGAACTGTGGGTGGCAGTCGGGTCTGTCACCGTCCAGATCGAGGTGGCGGGATGACCCGGCCAATTCGCCATGGCTTCCCCGTGCGAACGGTCGCAAAAGGTAAAAATCATATCCATATCGGGGGCTTTGGGGCCCGAAAATTCAGAAATATTCTTGGATGACAGGCCTTTGGTGGAATAGCCGCGCTTTTCCAGCTCTTTCAAAGCCATCGGGTGAACCGAGCCCAAGGGTTCAACCCCCGCAGAATAGGCGCGATATTTCAATGCGCCGTCACTGTTCAACATGGCCTCGGCCATAATGGAGCGGGCCGCATTGGCGGAGCACAAAAAAAGGACCGAATAAATCCGGTCGGCATAGCGTATGCTCTCACTCATAATCGTCTCCACCCGTTTAGGGGATATTCTTGCAGCAAGTTCTTGCAAAAATCCAGTTTTACTTTGCAGGTGTTTTGGCTGGTGCTGCGTCGTTGCCGGAGCTTTCGCTTTGCGACTTGCTGCTTGTTGGCAGAGCCTCTTCCTTGAATGCCACCTGAGCGGGATAATCCTTCGCTTTCAATACGCTGATTTCGACACGGATGCGTTGTTTGACGGGTTTGTCATCTTCGGTGCGCTCGATGTCATAGATAAAGTGATCCTGACCCGACACCGTATTCGTGGGCGTAAATGTCATGTCCGCCGTATCTGGAACCTGCTCGGTCTTGCCCAGACGTGCATTGCGCACCACCACCGCTTTGCCGACATTCTCCATCTTCAATTTAATCGTGCAGCGATCTCCGGCTTTGACATAGGCCGTGACATCGATGATCTGATCAAACGGGCTGCGGAACCGTGCGGATTTACAGGTTTTGATGTCCTCTTGCGCGCTGGCCTCTGACACACCCAGAACAACCACAACCGCCAAAGCGGGCAGGGTAAAAAGCAAGGATTTGTGCGAGACAAACATCATACTCTTAAGACGTCCACAGGGCGGGATTGTTTAATAACGGCTGATGGTGTTGACCGAACACGATTGAACTTGCCAGCGAACAAACGAACATAAACACCACCTTGCCAAACTTCTGCCCCCGCGCCCGCAAAAATCACTTGCCAATCATGCTTGCACATTGCATGAGAAAGCAACGGAAGGGTGGCCGAGTGGTTTAAGGCAGCGGTCTTGAAAACCGCCGTGGGTGCAAGCCTACCGTGGGTTCGAATCCCACCTCTTCCGCCACTTACCTTCTATAATCCCTTGAT
>CAIYZJ010000160.1 GCA_903930675.1 uncultured Hyphomicrobiales bacterium | reverse complement strand
GATCAAAATCGTCTGAACCAGCGTCTCCTCGTAAAAGAGGTTGCAAGCCACCCCGCCTCTTATACACTCGGGCTGTTAGAACTGCCCGGTGCGGACGGGCTCCTTATTGGTCTTCGATCAACTAGCGAGGTGTTCCATGGCTCTGCGTGTTTCTGGTAAAAATCTCGATGTCGGTGACGCCCTGCGCGGTCAAATAACGGACCGCGTCTCCACAGCCGTCAAACGATATTTTGATGGCGGCGTGACCGGTCATATCATTATCGAACCCGAAGGAACGGGATTTAGAACCGATTGCACCCTGCATCTCTCCTCCGGAATTACCCTGCAAGCCGAGGGCATGGCGCATGATGCCTATTTCAGTGCGGACAAAGCCGCAGAGCGAATCGAAAAACGCCTGCACCGCTACAACCGCCGCCTGAAAGACCGCCATTCGACCAACCACGCCAAAAATGACGCGGCCTGGTCGCTCGACATGCCCGCCTATGTGATCCAGACACCTGATTACGAGGATGAAGGCGTCGAAGAGGGCTTCCACCCTCTGGTGATCGCCGAAACGACCAAGAATATGGTCAATATGTCGGTGGCCGATGCCGTGCAGGATCTGGATCTGACGGGCGCACCGGTGCTGGTGTTCCGCCATGCCGGCAGCGGGCGCGTCAACATGGTCTATCGCCGCAATGACGGCAATATCGGCTGGATCGATCCGCCTGCACTGGCCTCCTAAGGGCAAATCATTCTTTCAATCGGGCCGATCCGCACGGTCCGTTTGAAAAACCCGCCGTTTGAAAAACCCGCCGGTTGAAAAACCCGCCGGTTGAAAAACCCCTCGGCATTCTTTATAGGCTTGGGACCTGCCTGAAAGGAATGTGGCTTTGCTTGGCCCCGTTCCTGCATTGGCTGACTCGGCCCCCGAAAACACGGGTCGGTGACAAACGGGTTTACACGATGCCTTTGACTGAATTTCTGGATCCTGCTGCGGTGCTGCCCAATCTCAAGGCGGCGTCCAAAAAACAGGCTCTGCGCGACATAGCCGATCATGCAGCCACCGTCATGGGGCTGGACGGCCGCGAGATCTATGAAGCCCTGCTGCAACGCGAGCGGCTGGGGTCAACCGGTATCGGGCGCGGTATTGCAATTCCGCATGGCAAATTCCCTCAGGTCCAAAAGCTGCAAGGCCTGTTTGCGCGGCTGGAAAAACCGATTGATTTCGAAGCACTTGACCATGAACCTGTCGATCTGGTCTTTCTGCTGATCGCCCCTGAAAATGCCGGTGCCGACCATTTGAAAGCTCTGGCCAGGGTGGCACGGGTGATGCGCGATCCGCTGACGATCCAGTCCCTGCGGCAGGCGCGCGACCAATCGGCTTTGTTTGCGCTGCTGACCAGAACCCCCAGCTCGAACGCCGCCTGACAGATCAAAACCCCGTGACGCGGGCGCAGGCGCGGGGCCGTCCCGCCGGTCATTCGACCACAGTCTATGGCCCCTGCTATTGGACTTGGACGATTTGATGGTTAAAATAGCCATCCTGTTCAGCCTTTTATTTAGGCTGGCTCCCGATCATCTGCCTTCTTTCTGTGCATGAGGAATTGCCATGGCCGCTTCCGCGTCAAGCCTGTTTCCACTCGGTCCCGACACCACGCCCTATCACAAGCTGAGTGACGAGGGCGTCAAGGTACAGGAGATGGGCGGCCATTCCTTTCTGGTGGTGGAGCCCGAAGCCATCCGCCTGCTGGCCAAACAGGCGCTGATCGACATCAACCACCTGTTGCGGCCCGGCCATCTGGCGCAACTGGCCAAGATTCTCGAGGATTCCGAAGCCACGTCCAATGACAAATTCGTGGCCTTCGATCTGCTCAAAAATGCCAATATCGCTGCCGGTGGCATCCTGCCGATGTGTCAGGATACCGGCACGGCGATTGTGATGGGCAAAAAGGGCCGTTTCGTGCTGACCAACGGGCAGGACGAAGACAGCCTGTCGGACGGCATCCGCGATGCCTATTTCGAAAAGAACCTGCGCTATTCGCAGCTGGCCCCGCTGTCGATGTTCGAGGAAAAGAACACCCGAAACAATCTGCCCGCCGACATCACCATCTATGCCGAGGGTGACGATGCCTATAAATTCCTCTTTGTTGCCAAAGGCGGCGGCTCGGCCAACAAGACCTTCCTGTTTCAGGGCACGCCCTCTTTGCTGACCCATGACCGGATGATCGCCTTTTTGAAAGAAAAGATCCTGACGCTCGGCACGGCCGCCTGCCCGCCCTACCATCTGGCGATTGTAATCGGCGGCACATCGGCCGAACAGGTGATGAAAACCGTCAAACTGGCCTCCACCCGCTATCTCGACAACCTGCCGACCCAAGGCTCGGAATCCGGTCACGCCTTCCGCGATCTGGCGATGGAAGAGGAAATCCACAAACTCACCCAATCCCTGGGGGTTGGCGCGCAATTCGGCGGCAAATATTTCTGCCACGACGTGCGGGTGATCCGCCTGCCGCGCCACGGTGCCTCCCTGCCGATCGGTTTGGGCGTGTCCTGTTCGGCCGACCGTCAGGCGATGGGCAAAATCACCAGAGACGGCGTATTCCTTGAAACTCTGGAGCGCAATCCGGCCCGTTTCATGCCCGATATCGACACCAGCCATCTCGGCGGCGATGTCGTCAATATCGATCTGTCCAAACCGATGAGCGAGATTCTGGCCACGCTTTCCAAGCATCCGGTCAAAACCCGCCTGTCGCTGACCGGCACGATCATCGTCGCACGCGATCTGGCCCATGCCAAAATCCGCGAGCGGCTCGAGCGCGGCGATGCCATGCCCGATTATTTCAAAAACCACCCGATCTATTATGCCGGTCCCGCCAAAACCCCCGAGGGCTATGCCTCGGGCTCGTTCGGGCCGACCACTGCAGGACGGATGGATTCCTATGTCGAGCAATTCCAGGCGCAAGGCGGCTCGATGGTCATGCTGGCCAAGGGCAACCGTTCGTCACAGGTGCGCGAGGCATGCGCCAAGCATGGCGGCTTCTATCTCGGGTCGATCGGCGGCCCCGCCGCCCGTCTGGCGCAAGATTGCATCAAAAAGGTCGAAGTGCTCGAATATCCCGAACTGGGCATGGAAGCGATCTGGAAGGTGGAAGTCGAAAACTTCCCCGCTTTCATCGTCATCGACGACAAGGGCAACGACTTCTTCAAGGAATTGCATCTGGGCTGATCGTTCGGCCCGAGTCCGAACCGATGCAAAAGCCGCCCGGGAGAAATCTCCGGCGGCTTTTTCGTGGTCAGGCTTTGTTGATGGTTT
>CAIYZJ010000159.1 GCA_903930675.1 uncultured Hyphomicrobiales bacterium | reverse complement strand
TGCCCCAGATCACAACGCAATCCGACAGTGCCATTTCGCGCGGGTCGGGTCCGGCCAGCCGTCCCGTGCCTGCCAGATAGCCCGGCCATGCCAAAGCGATGCAAATGGTCGAATAAAAGCCGGAATAGCGCATTTCGTGGCGCAGGCGGTTGATGCCGTCGCGCATCACCAGACCCATCGTGCCCGCATAATAATAGGGCCAGACACTCTCGGAGCCGAATTGCCGCTCGGCCTCCTGCATGGCATTGACCGTCAGGTCCAGAGCCTCGTCCCACGAGATGCGCTGCCATTGGCCGGACCCTTTCGGGCCGGTGCGCCGCAAGGGATGCAGCAGGCGGTCGGGATGGTGGATGCGCTCGGCATAGCGGGCGACCTTGGCGCAGATCACGCCTGCGGTATAGGTCTGCTCCTGCGAGCCGTAGACGCGGCCGATCGTGTTGTTGTCCAGCACCTCGACCTCGAGCGCGCAAGCCGAAGGGCAATCATGCGGACAGCACGAGGCGTGACGGCCAGTGGTCTGACGCCCTGATTTTTGCAGACGGGTGGCGGTGGCGGGGAAAGGCAAATTCATGGTGTTAATTATGAAAGCATTCGCCGCACCTGTCGAGAGGCGGCAGAGAGGGTCATGCGCATAAAAAAAGGCGGCACCGCAGTGCCGCCTGAATTCGTGAAAAACTATCGGGCAATCAGCCGACGATTTCCATTTCGGAGAAGAAGTGCTTGATTTCGCCGGCTGCCGTATCGGCCGCATCCGAACCATGCACCGAGTTTTCGCCGATCGACTTGGCAAACAGCTTGCGCACAGTGCCTTCAGCCGCATTGGCAGGATTGGTTGCGCCCATCACATCGCGATAGCGGGCAATGGCGTTTTCGCCTTCGAGAACCTGCACGACGACCGGACCCGAGGTCATGAAGTCAACCAGTTCGCCGAAGAAGGGGCGGTCTTTGTGGACGGCATAGAAGGCGCTGGCATCGGCGCGGCTCAGCCACAGACGCTTCTGGGCCACAATGCGCAGGCCGGCCTTTTCAATCACGGCATTGACCGCGCCGGTCAGGTTGCGTTCGGTAGCATCTGGTTTGATTATGGAGAGTGTGCGTTCGGTCGCCATGACTGATCCTGTCCTGAGTTGAAAATTGGATGGGCGGTTTATAACCGTCTGTTCCGGCAAGAACAAGCCTTGCGCGACTTCGCGCCAAAATTGCATTTAGAAAAGGTTAACCACGCGGGATCACGCGCCGTCCGGCACAATCAGCATCGGCTGTTCCGCAGAATGGCTGCCTTTGGCTTTTTTCAACGTCTGCCCGCTGACCAGCAGCGCCAAAGCCATCGGGTAGAGCTGGTGTTCGGCCTCCAGCACCCGTGCGCCGAGACTGTCGGGCGTGTCGTCATCGAGCACCGGCACGGCCGCCTGTGCGATGATCGGACCGGCATCGACATCGGGCACGACATGATGCACCGTGCAGCCATGGATTTTGACACCTTCGGCCAAAGCCCGCTCATGGGTGTGCAGGCCTTTGAACGAGGGCAACAAAGCCGGATGGATGTTGATCAGCCGTCCGGTCCAGCGGTTGATGAACCATTCGGTCAGCACCCGCATGAAGCCCGCCAGACAAACCAGTTCGACATCATGGCGCACCAATTCGGCATCAAGAGCGACTTCGAATTCCTGACGGCCGTCAAAGGTGCGGTGGTCAATCACGGCGGTGGCAATCTTGTGCTCGCCCGCAAAGGCCAGACCCGCCGCATGGGGCTTGTTGGACAGCACCAGAACGATCTCGACCGGATAGGCCGGATCACTGGCCGCAGCCACCAATGCTTGCATGTTGGAACCGCGGCCTGAAATCAGAACGGCGACGCGGCGGCGGTGCGGGGTGGCGGACATGGTTTTCTCTCCCGGGAATTCGGTTGCTCGGATTAGAGGGCTAGCGCGCCTGTTGTTTTGACCCGTTCACCTTCGCCCTCATGCGCAATGATGTGGCCCAGCATCACGGGATGTTCGCCTGCCTCGCGCAAACCCGCCATCACGCGGTCCGCATCGGCCTGACCGGTCACCACCACCATGCCGATCCCGCAATTGAAGGTTCTGAGCATTTCAAACTCCACGACACCGCCTTCGCGCGCCAGCCACGAAAACACCGGCAGCACCGGCAGTGTATCGAGCGTGATCTGCGCGCCCAGACCATCGGGCAGCACACGCGGAATATTGTCGATAAAGCCGCCGCCGGTGATATGGGCCAGCGCCTTGATGGCTTGCGTCTGCCCGATCACCGACAACAGGGCTTTGACATAGATTTTGGTCGGCGTCAGCAAGGCTTCGCCCAGTGAATGCGCGGGCGCAAAAGGGGCCGTATCGTTCCAGCCCAAACCGGTCATTCCGACGATGCGGCGCACCAGCGAATAGCCGTTGGAATGGACACCGGAGGAGGGCAGGCCGATCATCACATCGCCCGCGCAGACATCGCGCGGCAACAGCGTGCCGCGCTCGGCCGCACCCACCGCAAAGCCTGCCAGATCATAATCACCCTTGCCGTAGAGGCCGGGCATTTCGGCGGTTTCCCCGCCGATCAATGCACAGCCCGCCTTCAGACAGCCTTCTGCAATGCCTTTGACAATTTTGGCGCCGACATCGGGAGCCAGTTTGCCGGTGGCAAAATAATCGAGAAAGAACAGCGGCTCGGCGCCTTGTACGATGATATCGTTGACGCACATGGCGACCAGATCAATGCCGATCGTGTCATGCCTGTCGGTGTCGATGGCGATTTTGAGTTTGGTGCCAACCCCGTCATTGGCGGCCACAAGGATCGGGTCTTTGAAGCCAGCGGCTTTCAGATCGAACAGGCCGCCGAAACCGCCGATTTCCGCATCCGCACCGGCGCGTCGGGTGGCGCGCACCATCGGCTTGATGGCATCGACCAGTGCGTTACCGGCATCGATATCGACGCCGGCATCGGCATAGGTCAGACCCTGTTCTGCACTGCGGGATTCTCCAGCCTTGCTGGTCTGCGGCTCTTGGGTCATGCTGGTTGCCTCGGTTTTCGTCATCAATACGCAGGTCGATGGATTGGCGGTAGAGCTCCTTTTGGCCATTGGCAAGAGGTTCACCCAACCTAGCTGTGACTTATTCCTATCAAAGCGGGCTGTTCCGCGCCAGATGAGAAGGCCCTTTTGCCGATGATTCCCAATCTGATCACTATTTTGCGGCTGTTTCTGGTGCCTGTCAGCGTGATGCTGATCGTAATGCATGAATGGCAGGCGGCTTTTTTGGCCTTTGTGCTGGCGGGCCTGTCGGATGCCGCCGATGGCTTGATCGCCCGTCATTTCGATATGAAAACCGAATTGGGAGCCTATCTCGACCCTATTGCCGATAAAACCCTGCTGGTGTCGAGTTTCATCACCCTGTCGATCATCGGCGAAGTGCCTGCCTGGCTGACCATTGCGGTGGTGTTCCGCGATTTGCTGATCGTCGGCGCGGTGATCCTGTGCTGGGTGCTGGAAAAGCCGATGCCGATCCGCCCGCTGATGATCTCCAAAATCAACACGACCGTGCAACTTCTGTTCATCGGTGCTATTTTAGGCACCCACGCCTACGGGTCCGGAGTGGCTGTGCCCATGGTGGATAGCTGGGAAAGATCGGCGGCCCTACTGGTAGCAGGCTTGACGCTGGCCTCGGCACTGGCCTATCTCGCGCAGTGGTTGCGCCATTTGGGGCCTGACGAGCACGAAGATCTGTTTTGAAAGGACGTTTGACGTTGAAGGGGCACATGGATTTGGTCGGAACGGGCACGGGGCGCATTCAGCTGTTTTGGGTTCTGGTGGCGCTGGCTGCTGGTCTCATCATTGCCGTGCTGCGTGATGCCATGCTGCCTTTTGCCGCCGCTTTCTTTCTGGCCTATGCGCTTGATCCGGTGGTCACCCGCTTTGAAAAACTCGGCCTGTCGCGCGCCATGGCCACCACCCTTGTCACGGGGGTGCTGGCACTGGTGATTGTCGCGGTGTTTCTGGTGGTCATCCCGTTTCTGATTGACCAATCTCTCGCCTTTGCCGCGCGCGCCCCTGCGATTGCCGAACGGCTGCGCCTGATGCTGGTGCAATCGGTGCTGGCCGACCGTTTGCGCGGGCTGGTCGATTTGCAGGATATCTCCTCGCACCTCTCCACCATCATGGGCAGTGCGGGTGAATGGGTTGCCTCGCTGGCGCGATCGCTGTTGTCCGGCGGGCGGGCGGTGTTCGGGCTTGTGTCCTTGCTGGTATTTGCCCCCATCATTGCCATCTATCTGCTGATCGACTGGCACCGGATGCTTGGGGTTCTCGATGATCTCGTCCCTCCGGCGCGCCGTCCGCTGGTCCATGCGATTGTCGGCGATATCGACCGCTCGCTGACCGGATTTTTGCGCGGACAAAGCCTGATCTGCCTGTTTCTCGGCCTGTGGTATGCGGCGGGGCTGGCTTTGGTCGGGTTGAATTTCGGCGTGTTGATCGGCTCTGTCGCGGGCTTTTTGAGCTTTGTGCCGTTTCTCGGCTCGGCGGGCGGTTTGCTGGTCGGGCTCGGCTTCGGGCTGGTGCAATTCTGGCCCGATTACTGGCCGATCCTCGGTATTCTGGCGGTGTTTGCCTCGGGTCAGGTGCTGGAAGGCAATATCCTGTCGCCGCGCATTGTCGGTGGCGCAGTCGGCCTGCATCCGGTCTGGCTGATGTTCTCGCTGTTTGCCTTCGGCTCGCTGTTCGGTTTTCTGGGTCTGGTGATTGCCGTGCCTCTGGCGGCAACAATCGGCGTGCTGGTGCGCCATGCCGTCAAGTCCTATCGCAGCAGTGCCGCTTTTCTCGGTGTTGACGGATCAGATGCGTGAGTGAGCAAAACCGCCAATTGCCGCTGGCTCTGCCTACCGAGGAACGCTTCGAGCGCGAGGATTTTCTGGTCGGCGAGGCCAATGAACTGGCCTATGCCACGCTGGAGCAATGGCCCGACTGGCCCGATCCCGTGATGCTGTTGCTCGGCCCTCCCGGTTCGGGAAAAACGCATCTGGCGTCGATCTGGGCCAAGCGCGCCCATGCGTGGTCGGTTGTCTCGACCGATATCAGCCACCGCCCCGCCGCCGAATTGCTGGCCAGCAGTGCCGTGCTGATCGAGGATGTGGATCGCGGCCTTCCCGACGAGGCAGCCTTTTTCCATCTGCTCAACATCGCCCGCGAGAAAAAATGTTTTGTGCTCCTGACCGCCCGCACCCCACCGGGTGATTGGGGCATCAAGACCATGGATTTGCTGTCGCGCCTGCGTCTGGCTCCCCGCATCGACCTGAGCGAACCCGACGATGCCTTGATGGCGGGCCTGCTGGTCAAGTTCTTTGTCGAGCGGCAGATGGTGGTCGATATGCAGGTGGTGGATTTCATCCGCTCGCGCATAGACCGTTCGGTGGCCTCGGTGAGGGATTTTGTCGATGCCCTCAACAGCGAGAGTCTGGCCCGCAAAAAGCGGATTACCCGCAATCTGGCCCGCGAACTCTGGAAAAATAACACTGAAACCGATCCGGGTTTGCCCTTTACCGGATAATCGAGTCTACTGTCTCACGAATGTCATATTGTTTTGCGAATGGTGAGTATTGGCAATCAAGATGATGGGTTCAGGTGTGAGGCGAGATCAGAAAATGCGGGAACAACCGGTTGAAAAATCAAAGCTGATCGTGGTTGCGCTTAACCCTCAATCGCCGGTGCCTTCTGCCGCACCGCATGATTTCGACCGCGCCCTGTTTGGCACGCCCAAACGCTTCATCAACCGTGAATTGTCGTGGCTGGGGTTTAACCTCCGTGTTCTCGAAGAGGCGTCCAACCACCGGCATCCTTTGCTGGAACAGCTGCGCTTTCTCTCGATTTCGGCCAACAATCTCGATGAGTTTTTCATGGTGCGTGTGGCGGGTTTGCGCGGGCAGTTGCGCTCGGGCGTGTCCAACCTGTCGCAGGACGGACTGACACCGGCCGAACAGTTGCACCAGATCGGCGAAGGCGTGGTGGCATTGGTGGCCGACCAGCAAAAGCGCTGGCTCGATATCCGCGAGGAATTGCATGCCGAGGGCATTTCCATCATCGACCAGAACGACATCACAGAGGATGAGAAAACCTGGCTAGAAGCTTATTTTCTCGAACATATTTTCCCTGTATTGACACCTTTGGCGATCGATCCGGCCCATCCGTTTCCGTTCATTCCGAACTTGGGTTTCTCGCTTGCTCTGGAATTGCAGCGGGCCAGTGATGGCCGCAAGCTCAATGCGCTGATCCGTATTCCGCTCAAGATCGAACGCTTCATCCATCTGATGCCGGCGGGTGATGGTGGCACGGGCCGTTTCATAACGATGGAACAGGCTTTGGCACTGTTCACCAACCGCCTGTTTCCCGGCTATGTCGTGCGCGGTTTCGGCGCGTTCCGGGTGATCCGTGACAGCGACATCGAAGTCGAGGAAGAGGCCGAAGATCTGGTCCGCTTGTTCGAAACAGCCCTCAAGCAACGCCGCAGGGGCTCGGTGATCCGGCTCGAAATCGACGCGGCCATGCCCGAGGATTTGCGCCATTTCGTGGCGGGTGAAATCGGGTCCGCGCCGGACGAGATTTTCGTGATCGAAGGCATGCTGGGTCTGAATGAATTGTCGCAACTGGTGTCGCTGGATCGGCCCGAGCTGAAATTCGTGCCCTATAATCCGCGTCATCCCGAGCGCATCCGCGAACATGCGGGCGATTGTTTCGCCGCCATCCGCCAGAAAGATCTGATCGTCCACCACCCATATGAATCCTTTGATGTGGTTGTGCAGTTTCTCAATCAGGCGGCACGTGACCCCAATGTCATCGCCATCAAGCAAACGCTTTATCGCACCTCGTCCGACAGCCCGATTGTCAAAGCGCTGGCCGAGGCGGCCGAAGCGGGCAAATCCGTAACCGCGCTGGTCGAACTGAAGGCGCGGTTTGACGAGGAAGCCAATATCCGCTGGGCGCGCGATCTCGAACGCGCCGGTGTGCAGGTGGTGTTCGGTTTTATCGAATTGAAAACGCACGCGAAACTGTCGATGGTCGTGCGCCGCGAGGGCGGCAATCTGACCACCTATTGCCATATCGGAACCGGCAATTACCACCCGATTACCGCCCGCATTTATACCGATCTGTCCTATTTCACCGCCGATCCGGCGATCGGCCGCGATGTGTCGCGCATATTCAACTACATCACCGGCTATGCCGAACCCGCCGCGCTCGAGGCCATGGCGGTGTCGCCTTTGACCCTCAAAAAGCGGATTTTGAGCCATATCGGCGAGGAGATCAGCCATGCCCGCGCGGGTCGTCCTGCCGCGATCTGGCTCAAATGCAACTCGCTGGTGGATACGATGGTGATTGATGCCCTCTACGAGGCCAGTCATGCCGGTGTGCAGATTGATCTGGTGGTGCGCGGCATCTGTTGCTTGCGCCCGGGCGTGCCGGGCCTGTCGGAAAACATCCGCGTCAAATCCATCGTCGGGCGGTTTCTCGAACATTCGCGCATCTATGCTTTTGGCAACGGCCATTGCCTGCCCAGTCCCGAGGCACGGGTTTATATTGCCTCGGCGGATTTGATGTCGCGCAATCTTGACCGGCGCGTCGAAGTGATGGCACCGATTGTCAACCCGACCGTGCACGAGCAGGTGCTGAACCAGATCATGATTGCCAATCTGCTCGACAACCAGCAAAGCTGGATCATTGGCTCGGATGGCCATTGCAAGCGCGTCGAAGTGGCCGAGGGTGAGCGGGCGTTCAACGCCCATCACTATTTCATGACCAATCCGAGCCTGTCGGGCCGTGGAAAATCCCTCAAAAGTTCTAGTCCGAGGAGCTTGCGCAGCAAGAAATCCAAAACAGAATCGGTGTAAGGTCGCCCTGACCACACCGAACAAGGTTTGAAAAACTTGATCAAAGAAGCTCAGGGCCGTCTGAAAGTGGGCGATTCCGTCGCCATTATCGATATTGGCTCCAACTCCGTCCGTCTGGTGGCCTATGAGGGGCTGACCCGCGCGCCCTCGGCTATTTTCAATGAAAAAGCCCTGTGCGGGCTCGGGCGCGGGGTCAAAACCACAGGCCGTCTGGCCGACGAGGCGATGGACAAGGCTTTGGCGGCTTTGCGCCGCTTCCGCGTGCTGTCCGACATCATGCAGATCAAGGATCTGACGGTCATTGCCACCGCGGCGGCACGCGATGCGTCCAATGGCGAGGAGTTTCTCAAAGTCTGCAAAGAGGTGACGCGGCGTCCTGTACAGTTGATTTCGGGGCGGCGCGAGGCGGAATTGTCGGCCTTGGGCGTCATTTCCGGTATCCAGAACCCCAACGGTCTGGTCGGCGATATGGGTGGCGGCTCGCTGGAACTGATCGATGTGGTAGGGGATCGCTTGGGCGAGGGCATGACACTGCCGCTCGGCGCGCTCACATTGCAGGATCTGGCCGGAGCCAACAAGAAAAAGACAGAAAAACTGGTCAAGGATTCACTGGCCAAGGCCGATGGCATCAAAACCCTCAAGGGCCGAAAATTCTACGCAATCGGCGGCACGTGGCGGGCTTTGGCGCGCTTGCACATGAAGCAGCGCGGCTATCCCTTGCAGGTCATGCACCATTACACGATTTCCGCGCAGGATGCGCTGGATCTGCTGGCATTGGTCGAGCGTGTGCAGGCCGATATGCTCGGCTCGATCCGCTCGGTCTCGGAGGCCCGCCGGCCCTTGCTGCAATATGGTGCCATGGTGATGGAAGAGATTATCCGTCGCGGCAAGCCAAGCGATGTGGTCATTTCCGCACTCGGTGTGCGCGAGGGCCTGTTGTTCGAGCGGTTGAAGGGCGAGGACCGCCGGCTGGATCCTTTGATGGCGGCGGCGCGTGAATTGAACGTGCTGCGTTCGCGCGCGCCCATGCATGGCGAGGAGCTGTGCGACTGGACGGATGCTTTATGGGCCTCAAGCGGCTTGGATGAAACCGCCGAGGAACGGCGGCTTCGCCATGCGGCCTGTCTGCTCTCCGACATCGGCTGGCGCGCCCATCCCGATTATCGCGGCGAGCAGGCCTTCAACATCATCGCCAATGCCGCCTTTATCGGGGTCGATCACCCCGGCCGCGCCTTTATTTCGCTGGCGGTCGCCTATCGCCATATGGGCGGCGGCGACGACGATGTATCACCGCGCATGCGTGATCTGGTCTCGACGCGCTTTCTTGATCGGGCGCGGATTTTGGGTGCCGCCATGCGCGTCGCCTATCTGGTCTCGGCCGCCATGCCCGGCGTCTTGCCCGAAGCCACCATCCGCTGCGATCAGGGCCGCGTGGTGCTGACCCTGCCCAAAGAATTTGCTGCGCTGGCCAATGAGCGCCTTTTCAACCGCCTCAAAACCCTGTCACGCATTTTGGGCCGTTCGGCGGATTTCAATTTCAGTTGAGTTTTTGAAGGGAGGAATTGCTATCCCCTTTATGTCATGGCCGGACATGTTCCGGCCATCCACGACTGAAAAACCGTCAACGCGCCACAACCTTGCCCTGTTCAATCGCCAGTGCAAGCCGGCCGTGCTTGAGCGCAAGCGCTTTTTCCCCGAACACCGGCAGGCGCCAACCGTTAAGAGCGGGGACTTCGGCGGCGTCATCCTGAGCGATGGCTTCGAGATCATCGACATTGGCCAGCACTTTGGGGGCTACGCCTTCGGTCTCGGCCACCATTTTCAATAGCACTTTCAGTAATTCTACAGTGGCCGAATTGTTGTTGCGCCGCTCGGAGCGTTCCAGCGAGGGCAGGGATTTGGGATCACGCGCAATCCCCGCCTCGACGGCTGCCAGAATATCGGTGCCCGCCCGCGAGCGTTCAAACCCCGACGGGATCGAGCGCAATTTGCCCAATGCCTCGACACTGCGCGGAGCTGCGGTCACAATGTCGATGACCGCATCGTCTTTGAGCACGCGCGAGCGCGGCACGTTGCGTTCGCGCGCTTCCAGTTCGCGCCAGATCGTAAGCTCCATCAGCAAGCCCACATCGCGCGGCTTGCGGATGCGGCCCTTCAGGCGGTGCCAAGCGTCTTCGGGTTTTATGTCATAGGTGGAGGGCGAAGTCAGTATCCGCATCTCGTCGGCCAGCCAATGGGCGCGGCCGGATTCGTCCAGCTTTGCCTTCAACGCCAGATAGACATCGCGCAGATGGGTCACATCGGAACGGGCATAATGCAGCTGCGCATCAGACAGGGGCCGTTGCGCCCAATCGGTAAAACGCGATGATTTGTCGATACGTGCTTTGGCCAGATCATGCGCCAATTGCTCGTAAGACACACTGTCGCCATAGCCGCAGACCATCGCGGCAATCTGTGTATCGAAAGCGGGGACGGGGATACACTGGTCTTGATGCCAGAAAATTTCGATGTCCTGACGTCCGGCATGAAGAACTTTCAGAACCTTGTCGTTGCGCATCAATTCGAAAAATGCCGAGAGATCGAGTCCGGTTGCCAGCGGGTCGATCAGCACATCCTCCTCGGGGCTGGCCATCTGGATCAGGCACAGTTTGGAATAGAATGTGGTTTCACGCATGAATTCGGTGTCGAGAGTCACGAATTCATGCTGGGCAAGCCGCGCGCAGGCCTTGATGAGGGCATCGGTTGTGTCGATCATTTTCATAGGCAGAATCCTTAAAGGATCACAAGGCGCGCGCCAAGTGGCCAAAAGCCTATCGCATGCGCTTCTTTCGCAGGGCTGTTGTGCGCCTTGTGGCAGATTGCACGGCTTTGGAGGGAAAGGGATCAGGAATTGCGCCCCGCGGACTGCAAAAAAGCGTCCCCGCGCTTGACAAGCCAGCCCTGCTTGTGTGCTTCTCCGGCCTACGTTCCATGTTTATGAAAGGCATGGCTGTGTGTGGTTTGACCCGACAGCCGGTCCCCCTCGAAGGTCGATCACTATGAGCACTGTAACTAGTCAACGCTATCGTTCCCATACCTGTGGTGCCTTGCGCGTCAGCGATATCGGCTCCGTGGCCCGCCTGTCGGGCTGGTGCCACCGCATCCGCGACCATGGCGGCGTGCTGTTCATTGACCTGCGCGACCATTACGGCATGACACAATGCGTGGTTGATCCCGATTCACCGGCCTTTTCGGCGGCTGAAAAGCTGCGTTCGGAATGGGTGGTGCGGTTTGACGGCAAGGTGCGCGCACGACCCGACGGCACCGACAACAAAGATCTGCCGACCGGTGCCATCGAAATTTTCGTGACCGAAATCGAAGTGCTGGGTGCTTCGGCCGAATTGCCGTTGCAGGTGTTCGGCGACCAGCCTTTCCCCGAAGAAACCCGTTTGCGCTATCGCTTCCTCGATTTGCGCCGCGAGAAGCTGCACAACAACATCATGACGCGCGGTCAGGTGATCGACGCCATGCGCTCCAAGATGAAAGGGCAGGGCTTTTTCGAGTTCCAGACCCCGATTCTGACGGCCTCTTCGCCCGAAGGCGCACGCGACTTTCTGGTGCCGTCGCGCATCCATCCCGGCACGTTCTATGCGCTGCCGCAGGCTCCCCAGCAATACAAGCAATTGCTGATGATGGCGGGCTTTGACCGCTATTTCCAGATTGCCCCTTGCTTCCGCGACGAAGATCCGCGTGCCGACCGTCTGCCCGGTGAATTCTACCAGCTCGATCTGGAAATGAGCTTTGTCGAGCAGGAAGATGTTTTTGCGGCTGTCGAACCGGTGATCGGCGGTGTGTTCCGTGATTTCGGCAATGGCAAGCCCGTCACGCCAAGCCCGTGGCCGCGGATTCCCTATGCCGATTCCATGCGGAAATACGGTTCGGACAAGCCCGATCTTCGCAATCCGATTGAAATGCAGGATGTGTCGGAGCATTTCCGGGGCTCGAACTTCAAAGTGTTCGCCCGCATGCTGGAAGAGCCGAAACACCAGATCTGGGCGATTCCGGCCAAGACCGGCGGTTCGCGTTCGTTCTGTGACCGCATGAATTCATGGGCGCAGGGCGAAGGCCAGCCGGGTCTCGGCTATGTGTTCTGGCGCGAGGGTGAAGCCGGTGGCGCAGGCCCGATTGCCAACAATATCGGCCCCGAACGCACCGAGGCGATTCGCCAGCAGCTGGGTCTGGCCGAGGGTGACGCGGCGTTTTTTGTGGCGGGTGATCCCGAAAAATTCGTCAAATTCGCAGGCTCGGCCCGCACCAAGGTCGGGCAGGATTTGAAGCTGATCGACGAGGATCGTTACGAACTCGCATGGATTGTCGATTTCCCGATGTTCGAATGGAACGAGGACGACAAGAAGGTCGATTTCTCGCACAATCCGTTCTCGATGCCGCAAGGCGGGTACGACGCGTTGCAGCATCAGGATCCGCTGACCATCAAGGCGTTCCAGTACGACATCGCCTGCAACGGCTATGAAATTGCCTCCGGCGGTATCCGCAACCACAAGCCCGAAGCGATGGTCAAAGCCTTTGAAATCGCCGGCTATGGCGAAGAAACGGTGATCGAACGCTTCGGCGGCATGTATCGCGCGTTCCAGTATGGCGCTCCGCCCCATGGCGGCATGGCGGCAGGGGTGGATCGCATCGTGATGCTGCTGGTCGGTGCGCAGAACCTGCGTGAAGTGACGCTGTTCCCGATGAACCAGCAGGCGCAGGATTTGCTGATGGGTGCACCCGCTGCCCCCACCAACCAGCAATTGCGCGATTTGCATTTGCGTCTGAATCTGCCCGAAACGCCTGCCCGCTAAAGGGATTCGGGCCGACCAAGCGGTGATGGAGCCAAAGGTTTTTCTCATCCCTTTGGAGAAAAGACCGATTAAGGCTTTCATCACCGCGCCTGTTGCGGCTAGACTTGATGTTGTTAACTTGTGGCGGACCATTCAACCTCGCCCCAAGATGTGAATATGAGGGGAAACGACCAGATGGCCACCTTGTCTGATGAACTGCGCGCCAGCGCTCTGGCTTTTCACAGTCACCCGAAGCCGGGCAAACTGGAAATTCAGGCCACAAAGCCGTTGGGCAATCAGCATGATCTGGCACTGGCCTATTCTCCGGGCGTCGCCGCCCCTTGCGAGGCCATTGCCGCCGATCCGAGCAAGGCCGCCGATTACACCATCCGCCAAAATCTGGTGGCAGTGCTGTCCAACGGTACGGCTGTACTGGGTCTGGGCAATATCGGCCCGCTGGCCTCCAAGCCTGTGATGGAAGGCAAGGCGGTTTTGTTCAAGAAATTTGCCGGTATCGACGTGTTCGATATCGAAGTGGCCGAAACAGATGTCGATCGCATGGTCAATGTGGTCGCCGCTCTCGAGCCGACCTTTGGCGGCATCAATCTCGAAGACATCAAGGCTCCTGAATGTTTCGAGATCGAGGAGCAGTTGAAGGCCCGCATGGGCATTCCTGTGTTCCATGATGACCAGCACGGCACCGCGATCATCGTCTCGGCCGCTGTCATGAATGCGATGGCTCTGGCCAACAAGGATCTGGGCAAGATCAAGGTGGTTACCTCGGGCGCGGGTGCTGCGGCACTGGCTTGCCTGAATTTGCTGGTAACCATGGGTGTCAATCGCGAAAACATCTGGGTGACCGATCTCGAAGGCGTCGCCTATGAGGGCCGCGAGGCTTTGATGGACCGCTGGAAATCGGTGTTTGCCCAAAAGACCGACAAGCGCACGCTGATCGAAGTGATCGAAGGCGCGGATGTGTTTCTCGGCCTGTCGGCCGGCGGAGTGTTAAAGCCGCATATGCTGGAAAAAATGGCCCCCAAGCCGCTGATTCTGGCTTTGGCCAATCCCAACCCCGAAATCATGCCGGATGAAGCACGCGCCGTGCGTCCCGATGCGATGATCTGCACGGGGCGGTCGGATTTCCCCAATCAGGTCAACAATGTCCTGTGTTTCCCCTATATTTTCCGTGGCGCGCTCGATGTCGGGGCCACAACCATCAACGAGGCGATGAAGATTGCCGCAACACAGGCCATTGCCGAGCTGGCGCGCGAAGCCCCGTCCGACATCGCCGCGATGGCCTATGGCGGAGAAGTGGCGACCTTCGGCGAGGAATCGCTGATACCAAGTCCCTTTGATCCGCGCCTGATTTTGCGCATTGCACCTGCAGTCGCGCTGGCGGCGATGGAAACCGGTGTGGCCACCCGTCCTATTACCGATTGGGATGCCTATCACGAACAGCTTGACCGCTTCGTGTTCCGCTCCGGTTTCGTGATGAAGCCTATTTTCTCGCAAGCCAAACAGGATCCGAAACGCGTGATCTATGCCGATGGCGAGGACGAGCGCGTTTTGCGCGCTGCGCTCATCGCCCTGGAAGAGGGCATTGCCTTTCCGATCCTGATCGGCCGACCGGCGGTGATCGAAGCGCGCTGCAACCGTTATGGCCTTAAACTGCCGATCGGTCAGGGCGTCACCATCGTCAATCCCGAAGATGACCCGCGTTACCGCGATTATGTCGCCACTTTCCTCGAACGAGCCGGTCGGCGTGGCATTACCCCTGCTGCGGCCCGCACTCTGGTGCGCACCAACACCACCGTGATTGCCGCGATTGCGGTTGTGCGCGGCGATGCCGATGCGATGATCACCGGTCTGGAAGGTCGTTTCACCTCGAAACTCAAGCTGATCCGCGATATTATCGGTGCGGCGCCCGGCATGCGCCGTTTCGCCGGCATGAGCCTGATGATCACCCAGAAGGGCCATTATTTCATCGCCGATACGCATGTCCGGCCCGATCCGACTGCCGATGAAATCGCCGATACCACCATCCAATGCGCCCAGATGGTCGCCCGTTTCGGTATTACGCCGAAGGTGGCTTTGCTGTCCCATTCCGATTTCGGGGCGTCCGATACACCTTCCTCCATCAAGATGCGCGAAGCGACAGCGATGATCCGCGAGCGTATGCCCGAGCTGGAAGTCGATGGCGAAATGCAGGGTGATACCGCTTTGTCGCAAATGTTGCGCGACAACAAATATCCCGACTCGCGGCTGAAGGGCGAAGCCAATCTGTTGATCATGCCCAATCTGGATGCCGCCAATATCGCCTATCAGCTGATCAAGATTTTGGCCGATGCGCTGCCTGTCGGCCCGATCCTGATCGGTCCCGACCATCCCGCCCATGTGCTGACCACCTCGGTGACGGCCCGCGGCGTGGTGAACATGACGGCAGTTGCAGTGGTTGAGGCGCAGGCGCGCGAACAGCGTATCCGCAAGCGCGCCAGCCGGTGAAAGCGATGGTGACAGGATAACACTGTCCCGTTTATCCGGTCAGAGTGAAAAACTCGTGCCGCAGCCGCATGAGGCTGTGGCATTCGGGTTTGTAACCCTGAAAGACTGTCCCATCAGATCATCGACAAAATCGACCTCGGACCCTTCCAGCAATGGCAGGGACACGGGATCGACCCTTAAGGTCACACCATTGCGGCTGATCAGCAGATCATCGGAGAACCGCTCGGATGACAGATCGAATTTATACTGGAAGCCGGAACAGCCGCCGCCATCCACACTCAGCCGCAATTCCGTACCTTCGGCCTCGGCCGACAGGATGCTCTGGATCCGCTTTGCAGCGCGTTCTGTCAAAATCAGGGTGTGATCGCTCATAGCTGTCCTCATGAAGGGTCAAAAATTGCGGGCACGGTGTGGTTCACAATCCAGATGATAACATGGCCATCAATCGCAGTTTTATGATAGATAGGCTGCTTGAAGGCTGATTTCAACGGGTTGCTTGAAGGGGATAGGCGGTTTTGCCTGCAAATAGTGATTTGGCCCAGCAAGGGTCTGATTTCGACCGTTTCCGCTACGACCGGCGGCGGGCGGCTTATGCCTGCGATCCGCATCGGTCACGCGGACGTTTGTTGACGGAACCGTTTTCGGCCACCCGCAGCGATTTCCAGCGCGACCGCGACCGGATCATCCATTCCACCGCCTTTCGCCGCCTCAAGCACAAGAGTCAGGTGTTTGTGTATCACGAGGGCGATCATTTCCGCACGCGGTTGACCCATACGATCGAAGTGGCGCAAATCGCCCGTTCGCTCGCCCGCGCTTTGGGGCTTGACGAGGATCTGGCCGAGGCGCTGGCGCTGGCCCATGATCTCGGCCACACGCCGTTCGGCCATGCGGGGGAAGATGCGCTGCACGAGGCGATGCTGCCCTATGGAGGCTTTGACCACAATGCACAGGCCCTGCGCATCGTGACCCAGCTGGAGCGCCGCTATGCGGGGTTTGACGGGTTGAACCTGAGTTGGGAGACCTTGGAAGGTCTGGTCAAGCACAATGGTCCGGTGCTCGATGGCCAAGGCCAGCCTACCGCCCGCTATCAGAAGCACGGTGTGCCCGAAGGGTTTACCGAATTTGACAGGCTCTATCCCTTGGGCCTGCATGAACACGCCTCCGCCGAAGCACAAGTGGCGGCTCTGGCCGATGATATTGCCTATAATGCCCATGATATCGATGACGGTTTGCGGGCCGGATTGTTTGCCGTTCCCGATCTGTCCGAGGTGCCTTTGCTCAAAGAATGTCTGTTGGAGATCAACAGCCTATGGCCAAATCTTGAAGTCCAACGGGTGATTCACGAATTGGGTCGGCGGTTGATCACCCGCCTGATCGAGGACGTGTTGCACACCAGCATTAGCGGATTGGAGGCCTGCGGCTCGGTCGACGCAATCCGCGGGGCAGGGCAGACGCTGGTGCGGTTTTCCGAAGCGGGAAGTCTGGCCGATCGCGGCATCAAGGGCTTTCTCTATCCGCATATGTATCGCCACAAGGATGTGATGCGGGTGCGCGGACAGGCCGAAGGCGTGGTGAGGGATCTGTTCGCGCATTATTTCAAAGCCCCGACCGAACTGCCCGATGAATGGGGCGCGGGGCTTCAAAGCCTGACAGACCAACAGCTCGCCCGCCGCATTGCCGATTATATCGCAGGCATGACCGACCGTTTTGCCCTGCTCGAACACCGCCGCTTGTTTGACGTTTCGCCTGATTTACGCTAGGGCGCGCAGAGCGATCTTTGTTGATCCATCCGGATTTTCGCATCAGGGTTTCCCGGTCAGAACCCGCTCCATACAAGGCCAAAGCACTGTCATGAATGTTTTTGAAGTTTTCGAACATCGTTTGCGGCTCGCCATCGAACAGCTGGCCGAACAGGGCGTGTTGCCGAAGGGGCTGGATCTGTCGCGGGTTGTGGTCGAGCCGCCGCGTGACGCCTCGCATGGCGATCTGGCCACCAATGCCGCGATGGTGCTGACCAAGGAAGCCGGCGTGCCGCCGCGCAAACTGGCCGAAGCTCTGGTGGCTTTGTTGCAGGATGATGCGGATGTGGTGTCTGTCTCCATTGCCGGACCCGGATTTATCAATTTGAGCCTTGCCCCGCATGTGTTTGAAAATGTGCTGCATGCGGTGATCGAGCAGGGCAAGTATTACGGCCACGCGCTGGCTGTCGGGCAGGGGCCTGTCAATGTCGAATATGTCTCGGCCAACCCGACCGGCCCGATGCATGTCGGCCACGGGCGCGGGGCGGTGTTCGGCGATGCGCTGGCCTCGCTGCTCGAATTTGCCGGACGCGCCGTGACCCGCGAATATTATATCAATGATGCCGGTGCGCAGGTCGATGTGCTGGCCCGCTCGGCTTTGTTGCGCTACCGCGAGGCCTTGGGCCACGACATCGGCACGATCCCCGAAGGGCTTTACCCCGGCGATTATCTGGTGCCGGTCGGTCAGGCACTGGCTGCCGAATATGGCGAGACGCTTTTAGGCAAGGACGAGGCGGAGATTCTGCCGCTGGCGCGTGACAAAGCCATTGCCATGATGATGGACATGATCCGCGACGATCTGGCCACGCTCGACATCCGCCATGATGTGTTCTTCTCCGAACGCTCGCTGTCGACCGGTGCCACCGATGTGATCAAACAGACCATTGCCGATTTGCGCGCCCGCGGACTGGTTTATGAAGGCCGTCTGCCTCCTCCCAAGGGCCAGTTGCCCGATGATTGGGAAGACCGCGAACAGACCCTGTTCCGCGCCACCGAATTCGGCGATGACAGCGACCGTCCCTTGTTGAAATCGGATGGCGGCTACACCTATTTTGCTTCCGACATTGCCTATCATGCCTCCAAATTCCAGCGCGGCTTTTCGACGCTGATCAATATCTGGGGGGCCGATCATGGCGGTTACGTCAAACGCATGGCCGCAGCCGTCGCGGCTGTGACGGGCGGCAAGGCCGAGCTGGATGTCAAATTGTGCCAGATGGTGCGGCTGTTGCGCCATGGCGAGCCGGTCAAAATGTCCAAACGCTCCGGCGATTTTGTGACCTTGCGCGAAGTGGTGGATGAAGTGGGCCGCGATGCGGTGCGCTTCATGATGCT
>CAIYZJ010000158.1 GCA_903930675.1 uncultured Hyphomicrobiales bacterium | reverse complement strand
GGATGATTTTGTATATTATCAGGGATGACTATTTTGGATTATTTCTGGCTGGTGCTGACAACTGTTTTACTTGTTACATTGTGGTTTATGTTTTTAAAAAAACCGGGTGACAGCCATGTTGGCCATATTGTTTTGGTTGTGAAATCGGAACTGAAAAAGCAGGGCACGGCACAGTCTGACATCGAAGCCTTTATTGGTTCCAGTGCCTTTCTCAATGATCTTAAATCTAGCAATCTGAAGCAGTCGGATGAAATATCCGCGGCCCGAATAGTGTTCAATTTCAATGAGGCTCTGGCTATCAAGCTAGCAAAGGAACGCAAATCAAAGGGATGAATTGACTACACTTTTCTGGGCCTGCTTGAGACCAGCAGCCGTATTTTCACTTTTATTTGCTCATGTCCCTGATAGGAGCACTACAATACCGCCATCCGTGCCGAATTGAAATCTTGTCCTCTTCAAGACCCATTGTTTAGTCTTTAGAGGGACCTATAAATTTGTTGTCCTGCCATTGGCCGACATAGCGCACCCCATTATTGGATGTCAGGGTTCCCTTGCCGTTGCGCTGGTCGTCTTTCCACTCCCCTTCGTATTTGAAACCATCAGGCCATGTCATCGCCCCCTGACCGCTGGCCCTGTCGTTAGCGTGATCGCCGATATATTTCCGTCCATCCGCCCATGTGAAGGCTCCCTGACCGGATCTTTTCCCGTCTTTCCAAGACCCGACATATGTGTTGCCATCAGGCAAAGAGAGGGTGCCGAGGCCATGCCGCTTGTCGTTCCTGAAATCACCCGCATACACGGTCCCGTCAGGCCATGTGTGGTTTCCTTGTCCACTGGACAGGCCATCCACAAACGCGCCTGTATATTTTTGTCCATCCGGCCATAGATAGGTTCCATGGCCGGTAATTTGGCCGGCCCTGTATTCGCCGACATATTTATGACCATCGGGCGACGTATATGCTCCCTGTCAATCGGGCAGGCCATTCTGGAATGCGCCTATATATTCCCTGCCATCAGGCCAAGTATATTTTCCCTGCCCATTGGCCATGCCGTCACTGTAGTCACCTTCGTATTGCTCGCCGCTGGCAAAGCTGTTTGTCCCACGCCCGTGGCGACTGCCGTGGCGAAACCCGCCGATATATTTCTCCCCATCCGGAAAGGTCATAAACCCGATGCAGTCATGCCAAGCGGCATTCTGTCCGAGCGGGCATAACGGGATGGTTATTTGCTGCGCCTGCAACAATCCAGAAAGCATCATACCGCCGAGCGATATGACGATCGCAAACATGATGCGTGTGTGCGTTCTCAATCCCATATAGAATATGATACAGGCACTTGGACGGGCTTCAAGCAGGAAATTACAGGAATTTCGGACTTGGCTATCCCTGAATCCTCAACGACAGAGTTTGACCCCCGCACGGATACGGTTTTCTTCCTCGACCGACAATGCGCCATTCCCTTTGCTTGACATCAGCGGCAGGTCTTTCAATTCCTGATAGAGGCAGCCGCACATGCGTTTGCAGGCTTTGGCATCGGGAGTTTCAATCGCGCAATCGCGCTCGCAGGCACCCATAAAATTTTGCGGTGTTGTATGGACAGGCTCGAGCGCACCCAAAGCGACCATCCCGCTGATCAAGCCGATCAGTACAGGTTGATGGATCAGATAGAACACCAATCCGTGACGGCCAAGAAAGGCCAAACCGCGAGCCGCTCGACCCAATTCGGTCTCAGGTACGGGGATACGCGCTTTCAGGATGCGCCCGACCAGCAAGCCAAGCACCACAAAGGCAAACCAAGGGAACAGCGGCACATAATCATTGGCAGGGGTGACATGGACCGACAGGCCGAGCCATTGCAGAAAGTGGCCGTCAAACACTTCGTGGCTCGCTCCATACGGCAGCAGCAGGCATATCACAGCGACCAGGCCCAGCACTCCTGCGGGGCGATAGAGAAGCGTTGTGGCCAGCATTGCCGCCAGCGCGAGATGGTGCAGAATACCGAAAGCGATCCATGATTGGGGAAATAACAGGTAACTGCCCACGCTCACCGCCACAGCGGCCGCCAGCAATTGCGCTTCACGCCGCCAGAATTGTTTCCAGTTGATGCGTTCGGGATGGGCAAGCGTCAGGCTGACGCCGCTCAACAGTAAAAATGTCGCGGCAATGATACGCGCCGACCACATGAAGGCCGGATGACTGACCGGATTGACCGACAACAGACCCTGCTCGTGCAAATCCCATGTCGTGTGGTAAAGCGCCATTGCGATCAGCGCCGCGCCGCGCAGTCGATCCAACGCATTCCAGCGCGCAGACTGAGTCATGTCGGCTCCCGATCCAGTACCCTGTTATTCCACATAGAGAGTCTGCAACAAAAAAGGCCACCCTGCGGCGGCCTTGTTGTCGCGTCGTGTTCGTAACCGCTTACCACGGCAGCGGAATATGCCGCAATTCGACCAGGTGCGAGAGTTTTTCGGCCGCGGCACGGCGCTCTTCGGCCGAGTCGGCCGATTCGAATTCGGCCTGAGCCAGATCGACTTCGTGATTGAGAACGGCTTCGGACACATCCTCGACCGGCAAAGCCAGTTCGGCCAAAATCGTCAGTCCTTCGGGGGCAATGTCACAAAAGCCGCCACGGATGAACATGCGCTCGGACTTGCCGTCAGCCTGACTGACGACGATCACGCCGGGGCGAATGGTCGACATAAAGGGCTCGTGATTGGCCAATACGGTCAGGCTGCCTTCCGTTGCCGGAACAACCACCGCATTCACCTCTCCGGAAAACAGCAGTTTTTCCGGAGAAACCAATTCGAAGGAAAACGTGGCCATGCGCCCGTCCTTTCAGATCAAAGCTGCGTTATGCTGCGGCTTGCAGCTTCGCGGCCTTTTCAATGGCCTCATCAATGGTGCCGACCATGTAGAATGCGGCTTCCGGCAGATGGTCATAATGACCTTCGATCAGACCCTTGAAGCCCTTGATGGTGTCGGCCAGCGACACGAGCTTGCCGGGCGAACCGGTGAAGATTTCAGCCACATGGAACGGCTGCGACAGGAAACGCTCGATCTTGCGGGCGCGTGCCACGGTCAGCTTGTCTTCTTCGGACAATTCATCCATGCCGAGAATGGCGATGATGTCCTGCAAAGACTTGTAACGCTGCAACAGCGACTGGACCGAACGGGCAATCTGGTAGTGCTCTTCGCCGACAACGCGCGGGTCGAGCATGCGGGAGGTGGAGTCCAAAGGATCCACAGCCGGATAGATGCCCTTTTCGGCGATCGAACGCGACAACACGGTGGTCGCATCCAAATGCGCGAAGGAGGTCGCAGGAGCCGGATCGGTCAAATCGTCGGCGGGCACGTAAATGGCCTGCACCGAGGTGATCGAACCCTTGGTGGTGGTGGTGATGCGTTCCTGCAGAGCGCCCATGTCGGTCGCCAGAGTTGGCTGGTAACCCACGGCCGAAGGAATACGACCCAACAGAGCCGACACTTCCGAACCGGCCTGTGTGAAGCGGAAGATGTTGTCCACGAAGAACAACACGTCCTGGCCTTCGTCACGGAACTGTTCGGCCACCGTCAGACCGGTCAAAGCCACACGGGCACGCGCACCGGGGGGTTCGTTCATCTGGCCATAGACCAGAGCGCATTTGGAGCCTTCGCCGCCGCCCTTCACGTTCACGCCGGATTCGATCATTTCATGATAGAGATCGTTGCCTTCGCGGGTACGTTCACCGACGCCTGCGAACACCGAATAACCACCATGCGCCTTCGCGATGTTGTTGATCAGTTCCATGATCAGAACGGTTTTGCCCACGCCGGCGCCGCCGAACAGACCGATCTTGCCGCCCTTGGCGTAAGGAGCCAGCAGATCCACCACTTTGATGCCGGTTTCGAGAACCTGAGCTTCGGTGGATTGTTCTGCATAGGTCGGGGCCGGTGCATGGATCGGACGAAGACCGTCATTCTGGACAGGACCGGCTTCATCGACCGGCTCGCCGATCACGTTGATGATGCGGCCCAGAGTGCCACGACCGACAGGCACGAGAATCGGCGCACCGGTGTTGGTCACAGGCTGGCCGCGGACCAGACCTTCTGTCACATCCATCGCTATGGTACGGACGGAATGTTCGCCAAGATGCTGGGCGACTTCGAGCACGAGGCGGTTGCCGTTGTTGACGGTTTCCAGCGCGTTCAAGATTTCCGGGAGTTCGCCGTCGAACTGTACGTCGACAACCGCGCCGATCACCTGAGTGACGCGCCCGGTAGCTGCCTTGGTCGTTTGCTTGGCCATGGTCCTCTATCCCTATTCTTTGGTCTCGTCAGAGCGCTTCGGCGCCCGAAATGATTTCAATCAGTTCTTTGGTAATCATCGCTTGACGCGTGCGGTTGTACTGCATCGTCTGCTTCTTGATCATTTCGCCTGCATTGCGGGTCGCATTGTCCATCGCGCTCATGCGGGCACCCTGTTCGGAGGCCGCATTTTCCAGAAGCGCGCTGTAAACCTGCGTCGAAATGTTACGCGGCAACAGTGTCGAAAGAATTTCTTCTTCGTCCGGCTCGTAGAAGTAGCTCGAACCGACGGCCTGTTCACCCGATGCGATCTGGGCGGGAATCAGCTGCAATTCGGTCGGGAATTGCGCGATCACCGAACGGAAACGCGAGAAGAACAGCGAGCAGACATCGAACTGCCCGGCATGGAACAGCGACAGGATTTTCTGGCCGATCGCATCGGCATCGACAAAGCCGATGCTCTTGAGGTGGCGCAGATCGATGAAGTCGATGATCATCGAATCAAACTGGCGCTTCAAAAGGTCATTGCCCTTTTTGCCGACGCAGATGATTTTGACCGTCTTGCCTTCGGCAATCAGCGAACGGGCCTTGTCACGGGCCAGACGGGCGATGGAGGCGTTGAACGCCCCGCACAACCCGCGTTCCGCCGTGCAAACCACCAGAAGATGGATCTGGTCACGCCCTGTCCCAACCAGCAAAGGCGAGGCCGAAGGGTTACCCGCCGCACCGGCGCTGACATTGGCCAGTACCTTGTTCATGCGCTGGGCATAAGGACGGGCCGCTTCGGCAGACGCCTGCGCGCGACGCAGCTTGGCCGCCGCCACCATTTGCATGGCTTTGGTGATCTTCTGCGTCGCCTTGACCGAGGCGATACGGTTTCTAAGGTCTTTAAGCGACGCCATGAAGGGCCCCTATCCGGTCTCGTGCGTTATGCGAAGCTGGCGGCGAAGGCATCAACCGTGCTTTTCAGCTCGGCTGCGGCCGCATCGCTCAGATCCTTCGATGTGCGGATGGTTTCAAGCAAAGCGGCATGTTTGCCATGCAGTGCTTCGAGCAAACCGTCCTGGAAGGCACGAACGCGGTTGACCGGAATCACGTCGAGATAACCGTTCACACCCGCATAGATCACGCAGACCTGCTCTTCCATCAGCATCGGCGCGAATTGCGGCTGCTTCAGAAGCTCGGTCAGACGCGCACCACGGTTCAGCAAACGCTGTGTGGTCGGGTCAAGGTCACCGCCGAACTGGGCGAAGGCGGCCATTTCACGATACTGGGCCAATTCGCCCTTGATCTTGCCCGCAACCTTTTTCATGGCCTTGGTCTGCGCGGCGGAACCGACGCGCGACACCGACAGACCCACGTTCACGGCAGGACGGATGCCCTGATAGAACAGATCGGTTTCGAGGAAGATCTGACCGTCGGTGATCGAGATCACGTTGGTCGGAATATAGGCCGACACGTCGTTGGCCTGGGTTTCGATGACCGGCAGAGCGGTCAGCGAGCCCGAACCATTGTCCTTCGACAGCTTCGCGGCGCGTTCCAGCAGACGTGAATGCAGATAGAACACGTCGCCGGGATAGGCTTCGCGGCCCGGAGGACGACGCAGCAGCAGCGACATCTGGCGATAGGCGACAGCCTGCTTCGACAGATCGTCATAAATGATCACGGCATGCATGCCGTTGTCGCGGAAATATTCACCCATGGTGCAACCGGTGAACGGTGCAAGGAACTGCATGGGAGCAGGATCGGACGCGGTCGCCGCCACGATGATCGTATATTCCAGCGCGCCCTGTTCTTCGAGAATTTTCACGAACTGGGCCACAGTCGAACGCTTCTGGCCGATTGCGACATAGACGCAATACAGTTTCTGGCTTTCATCGCCGGACTGGTTGATGGCCTTCTGGTTCAGGATCGTGTCGAGCGCGATCGCGGTTTTACCGGTCTGGCGGTCACCGATGATCAATTCGCGCTGGCCGCGGCCGATCGGGATCAGCGCATCCACCGACTTCAGGCCGGTTGCCATGGGCTCGTGCACCGACTGGCGCGGAATGATGCCGGGCGCTTTCACGTCCACCTGCATGCGCTTCTCGGCCTTGATCGGACCCTTGCCGTCGATGGGGTTGCCGAGCGCGTCGACGACGCGGCCCAGCAGGCCCTTGCCAACCGGCGTATCAACGATGGCCTTGGTCCGTTTGACGGTCTGGCCTTCCTTGATGTCGCGGTCGGAACCGAACAACACGATACCGACATTGTCGGCTTCAAGGTTCAGCGCCATGCCGCGCGTGCCGTTTTCGAACTCGACCATTTCGCCCGCCTGGACGTTGTCGAGCCCGTAGGCACGGGCGATCCCGTCACCGACGGACAGAACCTGTCCGACTTCGGTCACTTCGGCCTCTGAACCAAAATTCTTGATCTGCTCCTTGAGAATCGCGGAGATTTCTGCGGCGCGGATATCCATCAACCGACCTCTTTCATCGCAATACGAATGCCATTTAACTTGGTGCGCAACGAAGCATCGACCATTTTCGAGCCGAGTTTCACTACGATACCACCGATGATCGCCGGATCGACTGTCACATCAACGACAACCTTGTCTCCAGCCAAGTCCTTCAGAGCAGCCTTGATGCCGTCCATCACCTTCTGCGAAGGTTGTTCGGCAACAATAGCTTCGGCACGCACCACGCCATTGGCATGGTCCACAATCGCCGAATAGGCTCTGACCATATCGCGCACGGCAAACAACCGGCGACGAGAGGCCACAAGCTTTAAGAATTGAGCGGAAAGCCCTTTGATACCTGCCTTGTCCAGCAGGGCACCAATCGCTTTGACCTGTTCATCGGCTGCAAAAACCGGAGAACGAACAAAGCGGGCCAGATCTGCGCTCTCTCCGATCATATGATCGAAGTTCTGCAAATCCTGCAAAACCGAATCAACGGAACCCGTCTCGGAGGCAAGATCAAACAATGCCCCCGCATAACGGCCCGCTACTCCCGACACATGCGCCTGATGTTCAGCCACTCGTGATCTTTCCGTCTCTAGAAACCAAAATGATGCCCCTGATGCCGGGTTGCCGTTTTTGCCTGATTGATTCAGGCAAGGCACACGAAAACCATCAGCAAGGGACCAGCCCACGAAAACGCAGTATTTGCACTCCATTTTCATAACCAGCGTCGGTCGAATAACACAGGGCTAACAGGTATGCAATCCAGCGAGGCCACCTCTTTTCAAGACTTTTGTCCAGTATCACGCTCCGAACCATTTTGCCTCGTCCAGCAAAACCGCCATCAGGCTTGCTGCGGGCATGTCGCGCACCAGCGGATAAGCCTGTCCGGCCCATAAAGACAGGGCTTCTGGATCACCCGCATTGGCGGCCGCGCGGCGGATATCGCGGGTCATGTCATTGAGCGCGGGAAACGGCGCGCATCGGTCCTGCACCGCAGAAATCTGCTCGTGAAAACGGTTGATGATGCCGCGCGCCGGCCTGCCGGAAAAGGCGCGGGTGATCACGGTCGGGCGCGGCTGCTCCAATGCCAGCATATAGCGATGCGCCATCGAGGTGCCTGCCTCCTCGCATAGCAGGAAGGCCGTACCCATGGAGGCCGCCGAAGCCCCCAGATCGAGCACGGCGCGGATCGCCCCGCCGGTCATCAAACCACCGGCGGCCACCACCGGCAGATGGGTGGCCTGTACGGCCATGCTGGTCAGGGCCATGACCCCGATCATTGATTCGTCGAACGGCCGCAAAAACGTGCCGCGATGGCCGCCTGCTTCCATGCCCTGCACACAGACCGAATCAACCCCCGCCTCTGTCAGCGCTTTGACCTCTTCGACCGTGGTCGCGGTGCCCATGGTCAGGATGCCGCGGCTGCGGCAGGCCTGCAGCAATTCGGGCGAAGCCATGCCGAAGGTAAAGGAGAACACCCGCGGCGCGACATCCAGCATCACTTCGAGTTGCCGATCCAGCGCGATGCCCGGTCCGGGCGCACCGGGAGCCTCGATCCCATAGGCCTGCGCCCAGGGCTCGAGAATATCGGAGGTAAAGTCGATTTCCGCATTGGTCGGCTCGCGTTCCTCGCCGCCGACAAACAGGTTGATGGCAAAGGGCCGGTCCGTGCGGGCGCGGATCGCCTGCGCCGTCACGCGGATCACCTCGGGTGTCAGATAGGCGGCGCCAAGCGAGCCCAGACCGCCATTCCCGGACACTGCGGAAATCAGCTCGACCGTGGTCACGCCACCGGCCATCGGCGCCTGGATAATCGGCGCCATCATCCCGACTTGAACCATGAAATCATTGATCATTTTGACCGCCCACCCCACGTTGATCCATCAATAGAAACTATAGGGATCGACATCGATCCCGATCCGCACACTGCCTGTCGGCTTGGGCGCGCGCTCGAGCCAGGCCCGCAGCCAGGCCTGCATATCAAAGCCCCGACTGGTTTTGACCAGCAGCCGGAACCGGTGGCGTCCGCGCACCACCGCAATCGGTGCTTCGGCGGGGCCCAGCACCACCACTTCGGGCGGCGGATTGGCGACCCGCGCCAAAGCGCGTGCCATGGTTTCGGCTTGCGGCCGGTCGGTCGCCGAGACGATCAGCGCCGCCATCCGCCCGAACGGCGGCAAATGCGCGGCCTGCCGCAACCGGATTTCCTCGCGGTAAAACCCTTCCGAATCACCGGCAATCAGCGCCTGCATCACCGGATGTTCGGGCTGATAGGTCTGGATGAAGGCGCGGCCTTCGGTTTCGGCGCGGCCCGCGCGGCCTGTCACCTGTTGCAACACCTGAAAACTGCGCTCTCCGGCGCGCGGATCGCCGGTCGCCAGTCCCAGATCGCCGTCGATCACCCCCACCAGCGCCAGTTTGGGAAAATGATGCCCTTTGGCCACCAGTTGCGTGCCGATCACAATATCGCAATCGCCTTTGGTGATCGCCTCCAGCTCCTGCCGCAGCCGCTCGGTCCCGCCGGGCATATCGGATGACAGCGTCATGCGACGGTGATCGGGAAACAGCGTGGCGACTTCCTCGGCCAGCCGTTCAACCCCCGGGCCGCAGGCGGTCAGCGAATCAACCGTACCGCACGAGGGGCAGGCCTCGGGCTTGCGTTCCAGATGCCCGCAATGGTGGCACATCAAAGCGCGGCGGTAACGGTGTTCGACCAGCCATGCGGTGCAGTTGGGACACTGGATTTTATGGCCGCAGGTGCGGCACAGGGTCACGGGCGCATAGCCGCGGCGGTTGAGATAGAGCAAGGCCTGTTCGCCCCGCGCCAAAGTCTCGTGGATCGCGGCAATCAGCGGGGCCGACAGCCATTGTCCGCTTTTGGGCGCGTGGACCCGCAGATCGATCGGCGTGATATGCGGCATGGCCTTGCCGCCGAAGCGGTCGGGCAGCAGCACATGCTTGTATTTGCCCTGATCGGCATTGACGCGGCTTTCAATCGACGGCGTGGCCGAGGCCAGCACCACGGCCGCGCCCTCGATCCGTCCGCGCAGCACCGCCATATCGCGGGCATGATAATGCACGCCGTCTTCCTGCTTGTAGGCGCCCTCATGCTCTTCGTCGACGATGACAAGACCGAGATCGGCGAAAGGCAGAAACAATGCCGAGCGGGCACCCGCCACCACTTTGGCCTCGCCCGAGGCCAGCGCGGCATAGATATGCTCGCGCTTGCGACCCGTAATGCCCGAATGCCATTGCGCCGGACGGATGCCGAAGCGGGCGGCAAAGCGGTCGAGAAATTGCGCGGTCAGGGCAATTTCGGGTACCAGAATCAGGGTTTGGCGTCCCTGTTTGATCGCTTCGGCCACCGCCTCGAAATAGACTTCGGTTTTGCCCGATCCCGTCACCCCTTCCAGCAGGGCGACCGAAAAAGCCTTGGCTGCCACCGCTTGTTTGAGCCGGTCGGCGGCTTGGCCCTGTTCAGGCGACAACACCGGTGGGCCGAAAGCAGGGTCGGGATCGGCGGCAATCGAATCGGCCGCCATGATCAGCGTGGCCAGAGTGCCCTCGTCGACCAGACCGTCGATGACAGCCGTGCTGACGCCCGCTTCTTCGGCCAATGCCGCTTTGGAATAGGCCAGACCGCTGGCGGCGATTTCCAGCACGCGGCTTCTGGCAGGGGTCAGACGGGCCGGCGGCGGGCCGGCCAGACGGACGCCGAGACGCACACGTTCGGGCTTGTCGGGATCGGACCTGTGCAGGGCCATCCGCAATACCATGCCCTTGGGGGCCAAGGTGTAGCGGGCCACCCAGTCAATGAATTGGCGTAATTCGAGCGAGAGCGCAGGGGCCTTGATCCGCTCGGAGACGGATTTCAACGGACCTTTGGGCGGCGCGGAACCGCTGGAATCCCAGACAACCCCGATGCTGGAGCGCGCACCCAGCGGCACCTGCACGACATCTCCGGCTTGCAGATCCAGTCCGGCAGGGCAGGCATAGCTATAGGCATGATCCAGCGCCAGAGGCACCAGAACCTCGACAATCCGGCCCGCCGGTCCGCCGGACGGGGCGCGGTGATATGTGTTGCCATCCCCTGCCATGCCGCAGGATTACGGGGTGGGGCGGATAAAGTCGAGCCGGACACGGCATTTTCCTTACCCGATGTTAACACCGATCCGGCCATGATGGGGCATGAGCACAGAGGATTTTGATCAAAGCGGCCTTTCCGACCATGCCACCGACCTGATGTCCTGGTTGCGGCATCTGGCGGGCGAACGGCGTGTCTCGCCCAAGACGCTGGAGGCCTATGGCCGCGACATCAGGCAATTTCTGGCCTTTTTGGGCGGCCATCCCGGGGCCGATCTTGCATGCCTGAAAGCCGCCGATCTGCGGGCCTTCATGGCGGAGCGTCGGGCCATCGGCATCGGCAGCCGGTCGTTGATGCGGCAATTGGCGGCGATCCGTTCGTTCCTGCGCTATCTCGAACAGGAAGGCCGCGTCGATGCCTCGGCTCTGGCACTGATTCGCGGGCCGAAATTGTCCAAAAGCCTGCCCAAGCCGATCAGCGCGGCCAATGCGCGCCGGATGATCGCGCCGGAAGTCCGGACGGACTCCGTTCAGGACACATGGATTCTGGCCCGCGACGCGGCCGTCTTGAGCCTGCTATACGGCTGCGGCTTGCGCATTTCGGAAGCCCTGTCCCTGACGATGGAGCAAGCCCCGCACAGCACACAAGACAGTTTGCGCGTGCTCGGCAAGGGCCGGAAAACCCGCATGGTGCCGGTCATCCCCGCCGTCAAAGCAGCGATCGACCATTATCTCGCGCTCTGCCCCTATGCGCGCGAACAAGGCACACCACTGTTTCGCGGGGCACGCGGCGGGCCGCTCAATCCGCGACTGATCCAGAAAGCGGTGGAGCTGATGCGCGGCAGCCTCGGCCTGCCCGACAGCGCGACGCCGCATGCGCTGCGCCATTCCTTTGCCACCCATCTGCTGGCCCGCGGCGGCGATCTCAGAGCCATACAGGAATTGCTCGGCCACGCCTCGCTGTCGACCACGCAGATTTATACCGAGGTGGATCAGAACCGCTTGCTGTCGGTGTTCAACAGCGCGCATCCGAGAGCGTGACGTCGGGTTTCGGTTTCCCGATCAGCTGAACAGCGGCTTGAGATCCAGCGTCGCCCGCTTGCCGAGATCGTCAAAATGCCGGCTCATGAACTGTTTCGCGCTGTCGCGTCCGATATCGAACAATTTTGTGAAAAAGGCCCAATCCGCCTGCAATTTGCTGGCAGTACCGAAACTGTCGAGCTGTTCCTGCGCCTCGATCCGGTGCATGCGGATGGCCTTGTGCTGTGTGTCATGCAGCACCCCACGCTGGACCAGACGCGCCACGAATTCGATGGCGCGGAACTCGTTCAGCAAAGGCGAATTGAAGGTGATTTCGTTGACCCGTTCCATGATATCCATGGCATTGTCGGGCACATTGTCGCGTTCGATCGGGTTGATCTGCACCAGAATGATGTCATCGGTCTCTTCGACCTTGAACAGCGGAAACAAAGCGGGATTGCCCATATAGCCGCCATCCCAGAACGGTTCGTCGTTCACATAAACAGCGCGGAACAGCAAAGGCAAAGCCGCCGAAGCCATCAGCATATCGGCGGTCAGCTCCTTGCGGCTGAAAATCCGCAATTTGCCGTTGCGGACACTGGTGGCCGCAATGAACAGTTCCGGACCTTCGGTCTCGCGCAGCAATTTGAAATCGATGTGCGATTCCACCACACCGCGCAGCGGGTTGATGTCGAGCGGATTGTAATCGTAAGGCGAATACATGTTGCGCGAGGCATCCATCACGCTCTGTCCGGCGGCCGCCCCGATTTTCCACGGGGTCATCATGACATCGAACAGAGCCCGTGCATGGGGCGAGATATGGCCGTCAAGGCTGACATCGCGCCAGAACGAGGACAGGGCCTTGCGCGCCCCTTCCGGCCCGCCTTTGGTGAGGCCCGTCATCAGCACCGCACCGTTCATCGCGCCTGCGGACGTGCCCGATATGGCTTCGATCTCGAGCCGCCCGTCTTCCAGCAAGGCGTCCAGCACCCCCCATGTGAACGCGCCATGCGCCCCCCCGCCCTGCAAAGCCAGATTGACGGTTTTGAGGGCTGTTTTTTTGGTAACAGGATGTTTAACGGGGCGGGTAGCAGCTTTTTTGGGGGTCAGGGCCATATTACTGGGCCGTCCAGCCGCCGTCGATCACCAGATTGGATCCGGTCATCTGGCAGGCGGCGTCGGAGCATAAAAATACGGCGGAGGCAGCAACCTGTTCGGGGGTGACGAATTGCTTGGTCGGCTGGCGCTCCAGCATCACCTCGTTGATCACCTGCTCGCGTGTCATGTTGCGCGCCGCCATCGTATCGGGAATTTGCGCTTCGACCAGCGGCGTCCAGACATAGGCGGGCGAAATGCAATTGACCGTAATGCCGTGGGTGGCCACTTCCAGCGCGACGGCCTTGGACAGGCCCGTCAAACCGTGTTTGGCTGCGACATAGGCCGATTTGAACGCCGAAGCGGTCAGCGAATGGGCCGAGGCGGTTGAAATAATCCGGCCCCAACCCCGCGCCTTCATGCCCGGTATCACCGCCCGCATCGCATGGAAGGCGGCATTGAGATTGATGCCGATCACTTTGTCCCATTCGGCGACCGGAAAGCTCTCGACCGGCGCGACATGCTGGATCCCGGCATTGTTGATGAGGATATCGACCGACCCGAACGCCGCTTCGGCCTCGTGGATCATCGCGGCGATGGCTTCGCCATCCAGCATATTGGCGGGAGAATAACGCACCTTGACGCCGAATTCACTGGCCAGCGCGTCTGTCAGCTTGGCAATTGCGCCCGCATCCCCCAAGCCGTTCAGCGTGATATTGACCCCCTCTTTGGCCAGCGCACGCGCCATCGCCAGACCAATCCCCGAAGTGGAACCGGTGATCACTGCATTTTTGGATTGAAGCGACATCAAACTGTCTCCATGTCTATGATACATTATTTGCGGCACAATGAACCGATCGAAACCAGATTGCCATGATTATATTGCGCTGCACAATAGCGGCTTAGGTCGAACACTGCTAGGATTGCACTCGGCACAGGCCAGATGCGGTTCCCAATCCACCTGCTATAATCCGTCTGCCTGTCACATGTTTCATCGCTATGTCTTCACTCCCACCCCAAACGAGCATCGAGATGGCAAGGCCAGAGGATCATCAACACCTTCATCGGCACGATCATGACCGTCCCGAGCATACGGCTTGCGCCCATGCCCATGACCATGCCGCACGCGCACCGCTGGCTTTGGTTGAGGCCATGGAGCTGTGCAAAGCGCGCGGCGAGCGGCTGACACCGATCCGCCAGCGGGTGCTGGCAGCGCTTTACAGCACCCACAAGCCGCTCAGTGCCTATGAGGTGATCGAGACGCTGGCTTCTGAGACAGACAAGAGGCTTGCACCCGTCACCATCTACCGGACCATGGATTTCCTGATCGCACAGGGGCTTGCCCACCGGCTTGAAAGCCGCAATGCCTTTATCGCCTGCCCCGCCCGTCATGCCCCCGATGAGCTGGTGGTGTTCATGATCTGCGACAGCTGCAGCGGAGTCGACGAGGTCAGCTCCGACAGGCTCGGGCTGGCTTTGCAGGATTTGACCCGCCAGCATGGTTTCAAACCGCAGATGCGCATCATCGAACTGGCAGGCACCTGCGCCCATTGCAGCTAGGTCTTAGCGTTTGGAGGTTGCAAACCACACGCCGGTCAAAATGATCGCGCCACCGGCCACTTCGCGCAGGCCGACATGTTCGCCGAGAAAGGCGATCGACAAACCGGTTGCGAAAATCGGCATCAGATAGCCGACCATCGCCGCCCTTGTCGGACCGGCTTTGCTGATCAGCACCATGAAAAACGAAATCGGTATGGCGGTGGACAGCGAACCGAGCGCGAGGACCGGCAGCAGATGGTCGAACAAAGCGGCCAGCGCCTGCGGCCCGTCGATCACGAAGGCCAATGGCAAAGCCACCAGACCCGAACACCATTGCTGCCCCAAAGCCAGCCGCAACGGCGCAATCGCCCGCACCTTGCGGGTGTAGAGATTGCCCACGGCATAGCTGGCCGCAACCAGCGTCATCGCCAGCGCGCCGATATTGCTGGCCGAACCGATGGTAAAGGCCTCCGGCCCGATCAGCAGGCCCATGCCGCAAAACCCCATCACCACGCCGAAAAACCGGAACAGGCTCAGCCGTTCCTCGGCAAAGGCGAAATGTGCGATCACCGCCACCATCAGCGGACCCGAAGCCTGAATCATCGCGCTCGATGCAGTGGAAATCTGGGTGAGCGCAAAGGCAGTCAGGATATTGGGCATCCAGCCGTTCAACGTTCCCAACACCACAAACGGTATTGCCTCGTGACGGCGGGGCAGCGGATTTTCACCGCGCGCAATAAAGAAACCGGCCAATAACACCGCGGCAATCCCCGCCCGTGCGCCTGCCATCGCAATCGGGGTAACATCGCCGGTCAACAGACGCATGAACAGAAAGCCCGAGGACCACATCATCGCGCAAAACAGCATCCGCGCCCATAATTCGGCCCGCCCGATCACCGGAAGGCCTGCTACTGGTGCAGCTGGTTGGCTCATGCGGGCGATCCGCCCAGCAAATCCAGCAAGGCCGGTATCAACGGCTCGTCGGCCGGAGGCATCGGGAAATCACGAAGGTTTTGCGGCCGCACCCAGCGCAAAGCCGCATGTTCCTTGGCCACCACCAATCCGTCCCAGCGGCGGCAGACATAAAGCGGCATCAGGAGATGGAATTTTTCATAGGCAAAACTGGCAAAAGTCAGCGGGGCCAGACAGGCCGGTTTGACGGCAATGCCCAGTTCCTCGTCGAGTTCGCGGATCAGCGTCGCCTCGGGGCTTTCGCCGGCCTCGACCTTGCCGCCGGGGAACTCCCACAGTCCCGCCATGCCCTTGCCTTCGGGCCGCTGCGCAATCAGGATGCGCCCGTCGGCATCAATCAGCGCGCAGGCCACGACCAGCAGAATGCTCATGAGCGGTAATCGCCGTTGATCTCGACATATTCCTTGGTCAGATCACAGGTATAGACCGTGAACTGCCCCTTGCCGAGCCCCAACTCGATGCGGATGTCGATATATTGGCCCGTCATATAGGCCGAGACCTTGGCCTCGTCATAAGCTGGATCGCGCGCACCCTGAAAAGCCACCCGCGTATCACCGAACCAGATCGCCAGACGGTCGCGGTCGGCCGGCTCTCCCGCCTTGCCGATGGCCGCGACAATCCGCCCCCAATTGGCATCTTCACCGGCAATCGCGGTTTTCAACAGCGGCGAATCCGCGACCGACTTGCCGATGATCTTGGCCGATTGCGCCGATTTGGCCCCTTCGACACGGATCGAGACAAAATGCCGCGCGCCCTCGCCATCTCTGACGATCTGTTTGGCGAGATCGAGCAACATGGCATCGAGCGCCTTGCGGAAGCCTGCCAGGCGGCGGTCCGCCGGATTGGACAGCACCGGACAACCGCGCTTGGCCGCCGCACCGGTGGCAAACATGATCAGCGTATCGGAGGTCGAGGTGTCGCTGTCGACCGTGATCGCATTGAAGCTGGTGCGCGTGCCGCGGCTCAACAGGGTCTGCAAGGCCTCGGCGGCAATCGGGGCATCGGTGAAGATGAAAGACAGCATGGTCGCCATATCGGGGGCAATCATGCCCGCGCCTTTGGCAATGCCGTTGATGGTGACCGGCACACCGTCGATGGTGACTGTCGCGGTGGCCAGCTTCGGAAATGTGTCGGTGGTCATGATCGCCCGCGCGGTGTCGAGCCAATCGCCCTGGCTGGCACGCTTGAAGCAATCATCCAGCACGCCTTCGAACTTGGTGGCATCGAGCGGCTCGCCGATCACGCCGGTCGAAGCCAGCAGAATATCGTCGGGCATGCAGCCCAAGGCCTTGGCGGCAATCGCGGCGGTTTTGGCTACCGCATGCGCACCTGTCGCGCCCGTAAAGGCATTGGCATTGCCGGAATTGACTACCAGCCCGCGCGCTTTGCCGGATTTGAGCACCTTGCGGCACCAATCCACCGGCGCCGAAGGACATTTCGAGCGGGTCAGAACCCCCGCCGCCTGCGTGCCCGCATCAAGAGCCACCAACAGCACATCCGTACGGTTCTTGTAGCGGATGCCCGCTTCGGCCGTTGCAAACCGGACCCCTTCGATCTGTGGCAGAACAGGATAGGATTGGGGAGCGAGAGGCGAGATGCTGGCAGACATGATCTTGACCCGAAATGAGCGTGAGACGTGAGACTTGAAACGCGAACCGGATACGGGAGACACCAACCATGCCGCCTCCCGACCCCTCAGGTTAGACAATCAGGGCTTTTTAGGGGCTTCTTTTTCCGCTGCAGGCTGGTCAAGACGCTCGATCTTGGCCTTGGCACGCAGGCCCAGAATAATATCCTGCTGGGCTTTGCGCTCAAGATATTGGGCGATCTGGTCGCGCACATCTTCGAGCTTGGGCGGCTGATGGGCGCGCTTTTCCTCGACCTTCAACACATGCCAGCCGAACTGGGTCTTGACCGGAACGGACAGTTTGCCCGGCTCGAGCTTGAAAGCCGCTTCGGCGAATTCAGGCACCATGCGCTCTTTGGTGAACCAGCCGAGATCGCCGCCTTGCGGTCCCGAACCGGGATCCTTGGACAGTTCAGCCGACAGTTTGGCGAAATCCTCGCCTTTGTTCAGACGCTCCAGCACGGCCTTGGCCTGATCCTCGGTTTCCACCAGAATATGACGGGCCCGCACTTCCTGTTCGGGCGGCAAGGATTTGATGGTTTCGTCATAAAGCTTGGCAATCGCAGCCGGATTCACGGCCTTGTGCGCCTCGGTCGCCAGATAGTCTTCCAGCAGCAGCTTGTCGCGCTGGTGGGCCATGCGGCGTTTGAAATCCTCGCTATCACCGGCTTTGTTGTCCAGAGCCGCCTTGGCACCCATGCGCAGGTCGATCATATAGCCGATCAGAGCTTCGCGGTTTTGGGCTTCCGGTCCGCCGCCCAGATCTTCGGCAGCCAGTGCCAGATCCGCTTCGGTGATGGTGGCACCATCAACTTTGACGAGAATACGGGCAGGATCGGCTGCCTTGGAGGCAGGAGCAGGGACCGTGGCAGGCGTCTGGGCCATCACTGTCCCTTTCACACCCAGGCTTACAATCAGGGTTGCAATCAGGGTTGCACAAGCGAGCTTAAGCCCGGTTTTTACCATTGGCTGTACGAGCGAGTTCATCAGACAAAACCTCCGGAATCAAATCAGCGACAAAATCAATTATCGCCGCAGAAGTGACGCAATGTCTTCCTAAGCACAAGGGTGAATGGCAGAAAATTTTGAAATTTCCGTTCTGTGCCCTTATGTAAGAGAAGAAATGTGTAACAAGCCTGTCTTTTCAACGTCAGGATGCGTGGCATCTTTGCTGCTTAACGTTTATAAGCCGCGTTATGGGGTTTTTTTGAATCGGCATCTTGATCGGGGATAAAGCCAGTTTCTGCTTTATTCTCCATCCAGGATACAGTGACAAAGGGAATGCGATGTTCGGCGCTCTTGCCAAGAAGATTTTCGGGTCAGCCAATGACCGTCGTCTGAAAACCTATGCCCCCAAAGTGGCGGCCATCAATGCGCTCGAGCCCGAGATCCGCGCGCTGGATGACGAGGCCCTGCGCGCCCGCACCCAGATGTTCCGCGACGAGCTGGCCGCCGGCAAAAGCATCAACGACATTCTGGTTCCCGCCTTTGCCACCGTGCGCGAAGCCGCCCGACGGGTGCTCGGCCAGCGCCATTTCGATGTGCAGCTGATCGGCGGCATGGTGCTGCATGAAGGCGCGATTGCCGAAATGCGTACCGGCGAAGGCAAAACGCTGGTCGGCACCCTGCCGACCTATCTCAATGCACTGGCCGGTCACGGCGTGCATGTGGTCACCGTCAACGACTATCTTGCCCGCCGCGATTCGGAGTGGATGGGACGGGTTTACCGTTTCCTGGGCCTTGAAGTCGGGGCCATCCTGCACGGTCTGTCGGACGAGGAAAGGCGCACAGCCTATGCCGCCGACATTACCTATGGCACCAACAACGAGTTCGGCTTCGATTATCTGCGCGACAATATGAAATATGAACTGTCGCAGATGACGCAGCGCGGACACCATTTTGCGATCGTCGACGAGGTGGATTCGATTCTGGTCGACGAAGCACGCACGCCGCTGATCATTTCCGGCCCGCTCGATGACCGCTCCGAGCTCTACAACACCATCAATGTGCTGATCCCGCGCCTGGTTCCGGCCGATTTCGATCTGGATGAAAAGCAACGCTCGGTCTCGCTGACCGATGCAGGCAACGAGCATATCGAGGAATTGCTGCTCGAATCCGGTCTCATGAAGGACGGCACCCTCTATGATGCCGCCAATGCCACGCTGGTGCATCACGTCAATCAGGCTTTGCGCGCCCATACGCTGTTCCAGCGCGACAAGGATTACATCGTCCGCGACAACGAAGTCGTCATTATCGACGAATTCACGGGCCGTATGATGCAGGGCCGCCGTTATTCGGAAGGCTTGCATCAGGCACTCGAAGCCAAGGAACATGTTCAGGTCCAGCCCGAGAACCAGACTCTGGCCTCCATCACCTTCCAGAACTATTTCCGCCTCTATCAAAAGCTCGGCGGCATGACCGGCACCGCCGCCACCGAGGCCGATGAATTCGCCGACATCTACAAGCTCGAAGTTATTGAAATTCCCACCAATCTCCCCGTCTCGCGCAAGGACGAGGATGACGAGGTCTACCGTACACAGGAAGAGAAATTCCGCGCCATCATCCGCGAGGTCGAAGAGTCATCGAGCCGGGGCCAGCCGGTACTGGTCGGCACGACCTCGATTGAAAAATCCGAAATGCTGGCCGATGCCTTGCTCGATGCCGGTTTCCAGATGATCGATTTCGGCAAGCCCGACGCGCTTGATTCCCTGTTCAAGGCCGCTACCGATGGAGTGGCAGGCAAGCAATTCGCGGTTCTCAATGCCCGTTTCCACGAACAGGAAGCCTTTATTGTCGCTCAGGCAGGCGTACCCGGCGCTGTCACCATCGCCACCAATATGGCGGGCCGCGGCACCGACATCCAGCTGGGCGGCAATGCCGATATGCGCATCGCAGCCGAACTGGCAGGCATGGACGAAGGAGAGGCCAAACAGGCCAAAGAACAGGCGATCCGTTCCCAGGTTGCCAATTTCAAGGACAAGGCACTGGCGGCAGGCGGTCTCTATGTGATCGGAACGGAACGGCATGAAAGCCGCCGGATCGACAACCAGTTGCGTGGCCGCTCCGGCCGTCAGGGCGACCCGGGCCGTTCCAAATTCTTTCTGTCGTTGCAAGACGATCTGATGCGGATTTTCGGTTCCGACCGCATGGACGGCATGTTGCAGAAACTCGGCCTGCAAGTGGATGAGGCAATCATCCATCCCTGGATTAACAAGGCGATCGAAAAGGCCCAGCAAAAGGTCGAAATGCGCAATTTCGACATCCGCAAAAACATCCTCAAATATGATGATGTGATGAACGACCAGCGCAAGGTGGTATTCGAACAGCGGCGTGAATTCATGGCCGATGCCTCCGTCTCCACCACCATCCAGGACATGCGCCACGGCGTCATCGACGATCTGGTGGTCCGGCACATACCCGAAGGCGCCTATCCGGAGCAATGGGATATCGAAGGTTTGGGCCAGGACGTTACCCGCACCCTCAATCTCGAATTGCCGGTCGCAGAATGGGCGGCGGAGGAAGGCATCGCCGAAGAAGAACTTCGTGACCGCATCCGCACTGCCGCTGACGCCGCCTATCTGGAACGCACCAGCCGGAACACGCCAGAACTGATGACCTATGTCGAAAAGCAGATCTTGCTGCAAATGCTCGACCATCTGTGGCGCGAGCATCTGGTCACTCTCGACCATTTGCGCCAGGTGATCGGCTGGCGCGGCTATGCGCAGCGCGATCCGCTCAACGAATACAAGGCGGAAGCCTTCGAATTGTTTGACGGTTTGATCGGCCATTTGCGCGAGAACGTCACCGGCCAGCTGATGCGGGTCGAGGTCAGCTTCGCCCCCCCCGAACCCGAACTGCCGCCGATGGAGACCCATCACGCCAATCCGCAAACGGGCGAGAACGAAGAAGCCTTTGCCAATCTGGCCTTTGCCAAACCCGCCATCGCCCCGCAAGACCGCAACCCTGCCGACCCCGACACCTGGGGCCGCATCGGCCGCAACGAGACTTGCCCCTGTGGTTCAGGAAAGAAGTACAAGCACTGTCACGGGGTCCTTGCTTGATTTAAAAGCTAATCCAATCAAATTTACGCAAACAAAAAAAGCTGCTCCAACAAGGGCAGCTTTTTTCACGTGTCTTTTTCGTAATTTTGCTGATTAAAAATTGGAATATTTCAAGACTTGGATTGTCCCAGCGACAATACATCCTTGATAAATTTTTCCAGATGCACAGCTGGACTATAGGTGCAATATCCGCCGTCCCATTTTTGGTAAATAACATCCATATCGGTCAAGGCCGTCAGATGACGGTATGTACTGGATCGCGATGTGAATTTACAATTAAGGACATCTTGTGGTGTTGCCGGTTTACCCTTCGCTGCACTTTGGACTATATAATTAAATATAGACCTTTGCTGCTGATCGATCCGTGACAGACCGTAGCGCATTTCAAGGTTGTTTATTTTTTCCAGAACAGTCGCTAAGTCTTTATTCATGATATGCGGCACCACTTAAACTTGTACAAATATAGTTGGGAAAGGCATTCAACTATTGTATGTTAAATTCACAACTTACGCAACTGCCATTAAGTTCAGTGTTTTCACAATATTCGTAAATATTACAGATATTTATGAAAACTTTTCAAGACCTGCAACTGTAAAACATAAATTGTTCCGTTTTATAAGCAAATTTATGCATTAGGTTTGAATTGCTTCCCTGCTATAATGGTCCGTTCATCCGGTCAATTCATGTAATGGAAACATCAATGTCATATTTTCATAATTTGATCAGACTATCCTGTTGTGGATTGGTTATGGCAGGCCTTGGTCTCGCAGGCTGCCAATCAACAGGTGACGAACAGGCTGTGGTAGCGAAAGCCGACTTGGTCCCGGCCCCGAGTGATACCATCGCACCCAAATCAGTCAAAAAAGTGTCCACCCCGCCGGCCCGCGATCCCGCGGCCAACAGCGAAGCCATAGCTGCGTCCGCCGAGGATGTTCCGGCGGTTCCCGCCCCTGCACCACCCCCACCTCCCGAGCAGCCTGCCATCAGCAATACGCAAATTGACCGCTATCTGGCCGAAGGGCAGGTAACCCATGAACGGGCGGCGAAATTACGCTATCGCGAGGCCACCCGTATCGGGCAGGTTAAAACCAAGGCCGATCACGCTTACTGGTCAACAGTCATCGAAATTTACAGAAATTGGGACAATCGCTATATCAGTTGGGACGAGGTGCAGAAGCGCTTGGCTGCCGCTGAAGCTGTCCATAAGGGACAGTGAATTGCCATCAGACTTTTTGGGTCTTGCGCTCTGTACAGAAGCTGAGATTGCGCTCGATGATCGAGCTTTGCAAATCGACGAATTTGGCCTGCGACAGCCGCATCTGCATCGGCTCATGGGTCCGGCTGAGAAAAAACAGCTTCAATTCCTGCGCGACCATGGCGTTCATTGATTGCAGGGCATCCAAAGGCAAGGTGCACTCGACCAAAGCTGTCACGTATTCAATACCGGCATCAATGTTCTGGGCCTGCACAAACCGCATCTTCCACGCCATGCCGAATTGACGGGCAATCGGCTTTGGCTGGTTGATCCGCTCGCTCTCGAACTGGTTGAGATACCAATAGACGAAATCACAGACCAGAGTATCAATCCACGCAAAGCAATCATCAGCCTGGGGCGCAGGTGCTGACACGTGTTGAACTGATATGGCTTGCGATTTGGACATAGCCGAACCATGAACAGGCAAGTGCTGATTCGCAAGAGTCGAATGAATTAACTGATATCAATCGGATTTATTGTTCTATCCACAGATCATGTTCAGAGACATGCAAGCATAGCTTCACTCTCAGGAAAGAACATCGGCAATTGCTTTGCCGCAGATTTGCGTGCTGGCAGGGCCTTTGAGATCGCCGGTCCGCAATTTGGGTTCTTTCAGCACGGTTTCAATCGCCTGTTCGATGGCGCGGGCGGCTTCATGTTCGCCCAGATGGTCGAGCATCATGGCCGCCGACCAGATCTGGCCGACCGGATTGGCGATGCCTTGACCGGCAATGTCGGGGGCCGAGCCATGCACGGGCTCGAACAGCGAGGGGAACAAGCCTTCGGGATTGATATTGCCTGACGGCGCCACCGCAATCGTGCCGGTGCAGGCCGGACCCAGATCGGACAGGATATCGCCGAACAGGTTGGAGGCGACCACGACATCGAACATGTCGGGATGGCGGACGAAATGCGCGGTCAGAATGTCGATGTGATACTGGTCGCAGCGGATGTCGGGATAATGCTTCTGCATTTCGGCAAAGCGCTCGTCCCAATAGGGCATGGTGATCGAAATGCCGTTGGATTTGGTGGCCGAGGTCACGTGTTTTTTAGGACGCTTCATCGCCAGATCGAAGGCGAATTTCAGAATCCGGTCGGTGCCGATGCGGGTAAAGACCGATTGTTGCGTGACAAATTCACGATCGGTGCCGGGGAACATGCGCCCGCCCACCGATGAATATTCGCCCTCGGTGTTTTCGCGCACCACATAGAAATCAATATCACCCGGCTCGCGGCCTGCAAGCGGACAGGGCACACCCGGCATCAGTTTGACCGGACGCAGATTGACATATTGGTCGAATTCCCGCCGGAACAGGATCAAGGAGCCCCACAAAGACACGTGATCGGGAATTTTTTCGGGCCAGCCGACCGCACCGAAGAAAATCGCATCATGCTTGCCGACGCGTTCTTTCCAGTCCTCCGGCATCATGCGGCCATGCTTGGCGTAATAGTCGTAAGAGGAAAAATCGCAATGGGTCAGTTCGAGCGTAAAGCCGAACCGTTTGGCTGCGGCCTCCAGCGTGCGCAGACCTTCGGGCACGGTTTCTTTGCCAATGCCGTCTCCGGCGATCACGGCGATACGATAACGACGATTGGATGACATGATATGTCCCGCTGGAATGGAAGGAATGGAAAGAATTCAGCTCAAGTCGCCAAGATCGGCCGGCATGGCATTACTGGACGCTGGTCGAACCTGCCATAGCCTGACGGCGCGGCGGCAGCGGCACCTTGGCAGGCAGATCGGGCTTGCTGTCGGACAGGCCGGCATCGGGTTTGATGACGTTGATCAGCTTGTCATAAAAACCGGTTGCCTGTGGCTCGGAAGGCTTGGCAGGAGCGGGTTTGAACAAACCGGTCAGATCATTGAGACTGGTGCTGAACAAGCCGCCCCCGCTCAAACCGCTAGTTTTGTCATCAGGGGCAGGGGCTATGGTGGATGGTTTGGCCACAGCCACAACCGCAGGTTTTTCTGTCGCTGACTTGTCAGTTTCTGCGGGCTTTTTGGTCACCACAGCCGTTGTCACAGGTTCGGGTGTGGCAAGGGCGAAGATCGAGGGACCGGAACCCTGCTGGACACGGCGCGGCGCGCCGATGGCCTGACCGCGTTCGTCCACGGGAATTTCGTGCACCTGATCCAGCGCATCCGGACGGCTCACATCACCGAGCTGGGCCATCTGGCGCGGCGAAGCCAGAGCTGTGCTGCCGGCATCATTACCGGCCATGGCAAAGGCCGTATTGCGGAAGCTGGCATGCTGGCCGCCATCGGCATAGGTCATCTTGATGGCCTGTGTGCCCTTTTCAACCAAACGGGCGACCTGCACCTCGTCATTGCGCTGCTTGTCACGCACGGCTTCCGCAATGGTCGGGTCTACGGTGATGGTCGGGCAGGCGCCGGTGGGATCAAAGCGCGCATCGCCTTCGGCATTGAACACATAACGCTGGCTGCAATAATTCAGCTTCGGCTCGCGCTTGGTGACCTCGAAATGGTCCGAACCTTCCTTCAGGTTTTTCCAGAACGGCATATTGGGATCATGACGGAATTTCGCCAGATTTTCCGCCGTCATTTTGAACGGGTAGGACTGGAACTGGACACTCTTCTGCCCCGCATTGAAGGCTTCGCGCATCACCGCATAGATTTCTTCGATTTGCGCATCGGTCATCGCAAAACACCCGCGCGACGAGCAGATGCCGTGCACCATAATGTCGCCGCCCGAGCGGCCCATCGCCTTTTCCATCGGGTTTGGATAGCCGACATTGAAAGCCAGCCAATAGGACGAATTCGGGTTCAACTGGCCAGCCGTGACGCTGTAGAAGCCTTCGGGCACCTGCCTGTCGCCTTCCTTGCGCTTGGGGCCCAACTGGCCAGACCAGCGGCAAACCGGATAGGATTTCAGCAGGACATAATCACCCTTGCGATCCCGCTTCCACACCTCGATTTCTGCTTCCTTTTTATAGGCGCGGATCAGGATCGGTGCGTTGCGGTCGGTATTTTTCTCGGACATCAGCGCCAAAGTCGCCTGCGGCACCGGCGCGGTGGCTCTGGCGGGGTTGCGCGACGAGGTCTCGACATTGCAGCCGGCAAGGCTCAGCGCGAGAGCAGCAAGACCGAAGAAACGCAGGGCAAGTTTGGCCATAACAGCAACCTTTTTTGGACGCCTGCCAGCAAACCGCTCAGAGGCCTGCAGGCAGATCATTCCTCAGCAATAAGCCCATCACTGTTACTTCTTTATTACCAAACGGGGCTTTTGTCACGTCCCGCGTGACAAAACGGCACGGCAAAACCCGCCGGAAAGGGCAGGGTTTTCAGACCGTTCACAGTGGTATTGATCAGAATTTGCGGCCGATCGCCAAAAATTTATCGGCACGACGGCGGCGGATCTCGTCGGCGCTCAGGCCGCGCCATTGCGCCAGGGCTGCATCAACCGCCTTGCCTGCCGCGACAATGGCCGCATCGGGATCACGATGGGCGCCGCCGACCGGCTCGGGCACGATCCCGTCGATAATGCCGAAGCGCAGCAAATCCTGTGCGGTGATTTTCATATTGGTGGCCGCATCCTGCGCGCGACCGGAATCACGCCACAAAATCGAGGCCGAGGCCTCGGGCGAAGCCACCGTATAAATGGAATGCTCCATCATCAGCACACTGTTGCAACTGGCAATGGCCACCGCACCGCCCGATCCGCCTTCGCCGATCACAAGCGCGACATTGGTGACACCCAGACCCAGACAGGCATCGGTGGAACGGGCAATCGCCTCGGCCTGACCGCGCTCTTCCGCCTCGATCCCGGGGAAAGCACCGGCGGTATCGATGAAACTGATGACAGGCAGGCCGAAACGGTCGGCCATTTCCATCAAACGCACAGCCTTGCGATAGCCTTCGGGCATCGCCATGCCGAAATTATGGCGCAAGCGGCTTTCGGTATCATTGCCCTTTTCCTGTCCGATCACACAGACCGAACGACCGCGGAACCGGCCGAAACCGCCGACAATCGCCTGGTCCTCGGAAAATGTCCGATCACCGGCCAAAGGCGTGAATTCGTCGATCAGGCCGACGATATAATCCTTGAAATGCGGGCGCATCGGATGGCGCGCCACCAGCGTTTTCTGCCACGGGGTCAGCTGGCCGTAAATCTCTTTGAGAGTCGCAGAGGCGCGTTGCGTCAACTTCTTCGCTTCGTCGCGCATGGCCCTGGAATCGTTTTTATCGGCGCTCGCCTGCAATTCGTCGGCTTTGGCTTCCAACTCGGCAACGGGCTTTTCAAAATCGAGGTAACTGCGCATCGATCAGGGCATCCGGAGCTAGGACAAACAGTCTGGTTTGTCGGGCATCTGAAAAATCATGGCGGCAGACAAACTGCCTCTTCCCTATGGTAGTGACGGTTCGAGGGGATTTCGTCAAGCCAAAGGACGCCGGCGAAACCCCGCTGGTGCGCCCGCAGGGACCAGAAACGGTGACAAAACCCGCTGCCGCGCCACTTTTCTGACTGCCACAGGACGATAGAGCAATTTGGTCGCCTCGATCACATGCACACCGGCAAAGGGCAGAGACAGGGCGGCTCCGATTCGCTCCAGCGCGGGCGCGGCCCGCAACATCATCGCGCTGGGGATCGGCGGCATGAACAATTCTTCGGACCAGTGGATCGGCGAAAACATCGCATGGCGCAGCAACGTCGTCATTTGCGAGCGTGAATAGGGCTGGCCCTGCCCGAAGGGGGTCGTATCCATCCGCGCCCACAAGCCGCGGCGATTGGGCACAACCACCAGCACGCTGCCGCCCGGCGACAGCACCCGCCACACCTCGTCCAGCAAATCGGCGGGGCTTTCCTCGGTCTCGATGCTGTGGACCAGCAAGACCCGATCCAGACTCTGGTCGGCAAAGGGCAACAAAGTATTGACCACCAGCACCGTAGCGGACGGGCTGTGCGGCGGCCAATGGATCACGCCCTGCTTTTCCGGCATGGCGGCAATCACCCGTTCGGCTTTGCCCAGAAAGGCATCGAGATAGGGCACACCATAGCCCAGACCCATCACATGCAATCCGGTCAATTTGCTCCAGCGTGCCGAGATCGCTCTGGTCAGCGAACGGCAAGCGGCCTGCCCCAGCGGACTCGCATAGAAATTGCGCAGATCGACAACATCGGGGGTCAAGGCTACTGGCTCATTTCATCAAAGATGTTTGGCGAATTCGGACAGACTGTGAGACAAAGAGCGCCAGAGTATAAACCAAAGCACGGGCAGGAGTCTGGAATGAACGCGGGAAAAAATGTGGAGATCCGGCAATTTTTGATGGGGTCCGACAATTTCGGCATACTGGTCCATGATCATGAAACGGGAGCCACCGCCAGCATCGATGCGGGCGACGAACAGCCGATCCGGCAAGCACTGGCGCAAACAGGCTGGCGGCTGACCGATATTCTGGTCACCCATCACCACGACGACCATATCGCCGCGCTCGAAGCGCTGCGTCACGCCTTCGGCGCAAGGATTGTTGCGGCCGGTGCCGATGCCCACCGCATCCCCCATGTCGATCTGGCTGTCAAAGAGGGCGACCATTTCACGGTCGGGACATTGACATTCGGGGTGATCGACACACCCGGCCATACGGTCGGCCATATTGCCTATCACCTGCCCGAACAAAAAGTGCTGTTTGCGGGCGATACGCTGTTCTCGCTCGGCTGTGGCCGTCTGTTCGAGGGATCGCCCGAGCAAATGTTCAAGTCCCTGCAAAAACTCGCCCGCCTGCCCGCCGAAACCGCGCTCTATTGCGGGCATGAATATACGCTGTCGAACGGCCGCTTCGCGCTGAAAGTCGATCCCGCCAACAAGGCGCTGGCGGCGCGGATGCATGATGTCGAAACCCTGCGCGCGCAAGGGCAGTTCACCCTGCCGTCGACCATCGGGCGGGAATGCGACACCAATCCGTTTTTGCGCGCCGACCAGCCCGACATTGCCAAAACCATCGGCATGGAAGGCCAGCCCGCTGTCGCGGTGTTTGCCAAATTGCGCGAGATGAAAAACAAAGGGTGAGGCTAATCCTCGTCCCCTAAAGGATGGAGATCGCGCACCATGCTTTTCAGGCGTTCATCCAGCACATGGGTGTAAATCTGGGTCGTGGCGATATCGGCATGACCCAATAATTGCTGGACGATCCGCAAATCCGCGCCGTTTTGCAACAGATGCGATGCAAAGGCATGGCGCAACACATGCGGAGACACCGCTTGCGGAGACAGGCCGGAGCGTTCGGCCAATTCCTTGAGATCGCGCGCAAAAGCCTGCCGCGTCACATGCCCGCTCTCAGAATCGGAAGGAAACAGCCAAGGAGTGTTGAGTGCGGCCACCGCACCATCGGG
>CAIYZJ010000157.1 GCA_903930675.1 uncultured Hyphomicrobiales bacterium | reverse complement strand
CTTTTCGATGACCATCTCGGCCACCTGGACGTGACGGGTCGCGGGCTCGTCGAAGGTCGAGGCAATGACCTCGCCCTTCACCGTGCGCTGCATGTCGGTCACTTCTTCCGGCCGCTCGTCGATCAGCAGCACGATCAGGAAGACCTCCGGATGGTTCTTCTCGATCGATTTGGCGATGTTCTGGAGCATCACCGTCTTGCCGACCCGCGGCGGGGCGACGATCAGGCAGCGCTGGCCCTTGCCGAGCGGGGAAACAATGTCAATTACACGCGATGAGAAATCCTTGCGCGTCGGATCACCGATTTCCATCTCCAGCCGCTGGTCCGGATAAAGCGGGGTAAGGTTATCGAACTTGATCTTGTGGCGGCCCTTTTCCGGGTCTTCGAAATTAATGGTGTTGACCTTCAACAGCGCGAAATAACGCTCGCCATCTTTCGGGCTGCGGATCTCGCCTTCCACCGTGTCGCCGGTGCGCAAATTGAAGCGGCGTATCTGGCTGGGGCTAATATAAATGTCGTCCGGGCCGGGCAGGTCATTGGCATCCGGTGAGCGCATGACGCCGAATCCATCGAGCAGCACTTCCACGACACCTTCGCCGATGATCACCACATCGCGATTGGCCAGTGATTTGAGAATGGCAAACATCAGCTCCTGCTTGCGCATGGCGCTGGCATTTTCCACCTGCACCTCCTCGGCGATCGCCAACAGCTCGGCAGGTGTCTTGCGCTTCAAATCGTGAAGCTTGATTTCCTTCAGGTCAGCAATGTTCGTCATATGGCAAGATACCGCGAGGGGGATGGGCCGGGCCTTGCAAACAGGCGGGCGGCGGGGATGGGTAAGGCGGGAGGATCCGTGTCAGTCGAAAATGCCAAACCGGGCGGCTGGCCTCGGCACAGCGAACGGAGGATCAACCAACCGAACGCGAAAGCGCCTACTGGGAGAGTTTCTATCAGACTTATTCGCCGGATGGAATAGCCCTCAAAAGGGCTTCACGATGACCATAATGACGATGAGGACCATGGCCAGTGTTGGCACTTCATTGATAATGCGGAAATACCGCCCCGAATGGGCATTCCGGTCCGCCGCAAACAGCCGTACATGCCGACCGAGCAAGCCTTGGAAGCCGGTAAGGCCCAAAACAGCCGTCAATTTCACCCACAGCCAAATACCCTCAAGGCCGATGATACCGATGAGTGTCAGGCCCAAAAGCCAGGAAGCGATCATAGCTGGCACCATGATGGCCTTATAGAGCCGCCGCTCCATGACCTTGAAGGTCTCGGATTGAGCCGATCCGGCCGCGGTATCGACGTGATAAACGAACAGCCGCGGCAGATAAAAAAGGCCCGCCATCCAGGCGATGACCGCCATCAGATGGGCGGCTTTGATCCAGAGATAAAACTCAGCCAAGATCCGCCTCGCGCACCGCCGCCACCAAGGCTGCCACATGTTCCGGCGGCGTTTCCTGCCGCACGCCATGACCCAGATTGAAAATATGGCCATGGGCCGGGATGGTCGCTGTCAGCGCCCGCACCTGACGGCGCAGGATTTCACCCCCTTGAACCAGCGCTAAGGGGTCCAGATTGCCCTGAACGGCACAGCGCGGCACCAATTCCTTGGCCATCCATTGCGCCGGCACGGCCTGCTCGCAGCCCACCGCATTCACACCGGTTTCCGATGCGACCCGGACATGCCCAGCCCCGAGCCCGCGCGCAAAACCAATAACTGGCACCGGGCCAACTTCCCGCCGCAAGCCTTCGACAATGCGCCGCATGGGATTGATGACGACATCTTCCCATTGAGAAGCGGCCAAATCACCCGCCCAGCTATCGAAAATCTGAACGGCATCAGCCCCCGCGTGAACTTGTGCGGCGAGATATTGTACTGAAGAATCAACAAGTTGATCGATCAGCAGCCAAAACCAAGGCTCATTCCGATAGGCAGCGGTGCGCGACAAAATCCGCTCATCCGACCCGCCACCCTCAATCATGTAACTCGCCACCGTCCACGGCGCGCCACAGAACCCGATAAGCGATACATGCTCCGGGATTTCCTTTTTCACCCGGGAAACCGTTTCAAACACAGGGGAAAGCTTTTCGAGATAGCCCTCGCGGTCCAGACCCGCCACGGCCTTTTCATCCCGGATGGTCGATAAATGCGGCCCCTCATTCTCACGGAAGCTTAGATCGCAGCCCAAAGCCTGCGGCAGCAGCAAAATATCGGCAAACAGAATGGCTGCATCCAGATCAAATCGCCGTAAAGGCTGAACGGTAACCTCACAGGCTCGCGCCGGATCATAGCAAAGATTAAGAAACGAGCCTGCTTCAGCCCGCAATTGGCGATATTCCGGCAGATAGCGGCCAGCCTG
>CAIYZJ010000156.1 GCA_903930675.1 uncultured Hyphomicrobiales bacterium | reverse complement strand
CGCCACGCATGCTTTTGCGGCGCGTTACGATCCCTGACTACCCGTTCAAGCCGAAGCCGGTCAGGCGGCGATACGTCGAATTTGATCCCTGTGCGCATGACACCGAATCGCACGGTTCAGCAGCGCAGGGAACCCCAAAAATGGACTCATCCGTCAAGCGTTATCCACTAGTATTGGTTGTAAATCCTGCTTGCTACACCAGCAAGAACTAATTCTGCCCATAAACGATAACATCCGGATGGGGGTGACCCGATCCGGATGTCGTATTTTTGGCTCTGTTGGCGGTCAAGCCGACCCGAATGATCAGAATTTATAGGCCAGTCCCGCGCGGACTTCCTGTTCGTTCAACCCGAATTTCGAGCCGTTTGTCGATTTTTCAGCTTGGGTATAGCGATATTCCGTGCGGGCAATCAGGTTTTTGTTGATGCCGTATTCAAGTCCGCCACCCAGCGCATAGCCGTATAATGTACGTTCGCCCGAAGCGTGATCCGAATAGGCAGGCATGGCAATCGATGCGCTCAGTTTGGTTTGGATGATGGCAAGGCCAGACGTTGCAAATACCAGAATATTATTAAAGGCATAACCGAAGCGGGCGCGAAGGGATCCGGAGGCTTCCTGATTCAACTTCACTTTGTAGGTGCCTGCCAGATCCGTATAGCTGCGTGAATCGCTCACTTTGCCGATCGACAGATCAGCCTCCGGTCCAACCACAAAGGAGCCTAACTTGTAATTATAGCCAGCATAGAGTGTGCCCTGATAGCCTTGTCCCTTCGGGTTCAGCATGCTGGCGGCTGATTTGGACAGGTCTCCCGTGCCTTTGAAACCGGGCACATAATCGGCCGCTGCACCGGCATAAAAGCCGCTCCAGTCATATTGGGGGGCATTATAGGGCGTTGCGGGCGTACTGTATTTGGAAGGCAGATCGGCGGCGATAGCTTGGCCCGCCAAGATGAGAATTGCAGCTGGAGCGAGGAGCGGGCGGGAGGTGTATGACATCTTTATGATCCTGTTGGACTGGTGTTCTGGTTGAAATCAGAGACGCTATGAACAATCAAACAACAATGGACGCGATCGGTGGGGGCAGGGATTTAGAATTTATAAGCAAGGCCGGTACGGATTTCGTGTTCCTGAAATCCGACACGATAAACAAATCTAATTTTTGGGTTCTTCCGGTCATAATTTGAGTAAATATACTCACCTCTGGCAATCCAGTTGTTGTTTATCCCATATTCAAATCCGACACCGGTTGCATATCCATTTTCAGTAGCTCTCACAGAACCGAAATGTAGAGTTTCACTGACTGTAATATTGTTGAGGCTGTCATTCGTTAACGTTCTCGAGACGGTGAGACCGGAAATTTTGATGCTGGTTGATGCCATTCCTATTGTGCCGAAGAGCATCAGATTATTAAATGCGTAACCCAGACGTGCCCGCAAAGAGTAAGATGCGCTCTGACTGGTCTTGAAATTCAGCGGAATGTCATAGCCCTGAAATGTGCCGGTCGTTGATCGACTATCACGGTTCCATCCGTAGGAGAGGTCGGCTTCCGCACCGATAATGAAAGAGTTGACCTGGAAATTGTAGCCTGCATACCCGCCAACCTTGGGGCCCTGTCCTTTGGGTTGCAGCTCGCTGTAGCCATCGTCAACGGGCTGGCCGGTGCCTTTGAATTGATTGGTATAGATGGCCGAGCCGCCAATATAAAAGCCGCTCCAGTCATATTGGGAGTCGCGTCCGAAATCATCGAGGTTGTTGGTGTTGATTTTAATTCCCCCCGCAAATGATTGGCTTGTGCCCAATACAAAGGCGATAGTGCTCATTAAAATGCGCGATGATTTTGGCATTGGCATGGTTCCAATCAATATTTCTAGAAATACTTACAGTTTAATTCTATTTTACTTATACAATGCATGTATTTTGTGGATTTTTTTGATTTTTTAACATTCCAATCTGAATTTCAGTCTCCCCATGAATTTCAACCCTTGTCGGATTGGTCTGATCAATTCAAAATTCGTTTTGAAATTTTAAAAACCGATCATCCCGACCCCGCCTTCCATGGGATAAAACATAACGAATCATGCTTAAAAATTCGTTAATCGTCCTGAAAATTGGTTCTCGCACTCTGCCTGTCCATCTCTTGCAAGGGATGAGGCCGGGCCTTTAGGCGTGCGTTTTTGTTCAACACGCTACGACCAATTGCCAGTATGCCGGAGCCGTTGCCGCTTTGACGGCTTGCCTGTTTATGCGGCATGCTGTCGACCACCAGACGAGAGCCCAAGGATGGAATGCCGATGCCCGTGTTGACCAGCACGCTTGCCGCCGATCCGCTCGCCGGACAGAACCGTTTGGCCTGGCAGGCCCTGCGGGACGATTTGATGGCCAAGCGCGAGGCAGCCGCTTTGGGCGGGCCGGTGAAGGCGCGCGAGCGGCATTTGGCGCGGGGCAAATTATTGCCGCGCGAAAGGGTGGCGCGCTTGCTCGATCCGGGCTCGCCCTTTCTCGAATTGGGCGGGTTGGCTGCCTATGGTCAATATGATGATGCCATTCACGGGGCTGGGCTGATCACCGGCATCGGGCGGGTGTCGGGTCGCGAGGTGATGATTGTTTGCAATGACTCGACCATCAAAGGCGGCACCTATTATCCGATGACGGTCAAAAAGCATTTGCGGGCGCAGGAAATTGCCCGCGAGAACCGCTTGCCGTGTCTTTATCTGGTGGATTCGGGCGGTGCGAATTTGCCGCACCAGACCGAGGTCTTTCCCGACCGCGAGCATTTCGGCCGCATCTTCTTCAATCAGGCCACCATGTCGGCGATGGGCATTGCCCAGATCGCGGTGGTGATGGGCTCTTGCACGGCGGGCGGGGCCTATGTGCCCGCGATGTCGGATGAAACGGTGATCGTGCGCAATCAGGGCACGATTTTTCTCGGTGGGCCTCCTCTGGTCAAGGCCGCTACCGGCGAGGTGGTCTCGGCCGAAGATCTGGGCGGGGCGGATGTGCACGCCCGTCTGTCCGGCGTGGCCGATCACTATGCCGAAAACGACGAGCATGCGCTCGACATTGCCCGCCGGATCGTCAGCCATCTCAATCGCGACAAGCAGCCCGACATTCCGCTGCGGCCAATTGTCGAACCCCTGCTGGCGGCCGACGAGCTGGAAGCCGTGGTGCCAACCGATCTCAAGCGGCAATATGACATCCGCGAGGTGATTGCCCGCCTTGTCGACGGGTCTGACTTCGACGAGTTCAAGCCGCTTTATGGCACCACGCTGATCACGGGTTTTGCGCATCTTTACGGCATCCCGATCGGGATTGTGGCCAATAACGGTATTTTGTTTTCGGAGTCCGCTCTCAAAGGCGCGCATTTTATCGAGTTGTGCGCGCAACGGCGGATCCCGCTGCTGTTTTTGCAAAATATCTCCGGCTTCATGGTCGGCCGCCAATATGAGGTTGGCGGCATTGCCAAAGACGGTGCGAAACTGGTGACGGCGGTGGCCTGTGCCAAAGTGCCCAAAATCACGGTGATTGTCGGCGGCTCGTTCGGGGCAGGCAATTACGGCATGTGCGGGCGCGCTTACAGCCCGCGCTTTTTGTTCACCTGGCCCAATGCCCGCATTTCGGTGATGGGGGGCGAGCAGGCGGCCAGCGTGCTGGCCACCGTGCGGCGCGACAATCTGGAGGCCGAAGGGCGCGAGTGGTCGCCCGAGCAGGAAGAGGCCTTCAAGGCCCCGTTGCGGGCTCAATATGAAACCGAGGGCCACCCCTATTACGCCACTTCCAGACTTTGGGATGACGGGATCATCCTGCCGACAGAAACCCGCCGCGTGCTGGGGCTGGCCTTTTCAGCCGCGTTGAATGCTCCGGTCGAGGAAACACGCTTCGGCGTGTTCAGGATGTAGAGCCATGATCACATCATTGCTGATCGCCAATCGCGGCGAAATCGCCTGCCGCATCATCCGCACCGCGCGCGCCATGGGCATCCGCACCGTTGCGGTGTGTTCGGAGGCTGACCGCAAGGCCCTGTTCGTCCGCATGGCCGATCAGGTGGTCGAGATCGGGCCTGCGCCAGCGCGCGACAGCTATCTGTGCGGGGACAAGATCATTGCGGCGGCCTTGTCGAGCGGGGCGGAGGCGATCCATCCCGGCTATGGTTTCTTGTCTGAAAATGCCGATTTTGCAGAAGCCGTGGTCAAAGCCGGCTTGCTCTTTGTCGGGCCGCCCGCATCCAGCATCAAAGCGATGGGGTTGAAGGATGCCGCCAAGGCTTTGGTGGAAAAGGCCGGTGTGCCGGTGGTGCCCGGCTATCACGGGGCAGGGCAGGAGGCGGAATTTTTGGCCAATGAGGCCGCAAAAATCGGCTATCCCGTGCTGATCAAGGCGGTGGCGGGTGGCGGCGGCAAGGGGATGCGCAAGGTCGACGCGCCACAGGAGTTTGCGGCCGCTCTGGCTTCGGCGCAGCGCGAAGGGCAGGCCAGCTTCGGTGATCCGCGTGTGCTGATCGAACGCTGTATCCAGTCGCCGCGCCATATCGAAATCCAGATCTTTGCCGATCGGCACGGCAACTGCGTGCACCTGTTCGAGCGTGATTGCTCGCTGCAACGCCGCCACCAGAAGGTGATCGAGGAGGCCCCCGCCCCCGACATGCCGCAAGCGGTGCGCGAGGCGATGGGCAAAGCGGCGGTGGAAGCCGCCAAAGCGGTGGGCTATGTCGGGGCAGGCACCATCGAATTCATCGCCGACGGGGCCCGTGGCCTGACGCCCGACGGTTTTTTCTTCATGGAAATGAACACCCGCTTGCAGGTCGAACATCCCGTGACCGAATTGATCACGGGTCTGGATCTGGTCGCTCTGCAGTTGAAAGTGGCGTCCGGCGAGGCTTTGCCTTTCGCGCAGAGTGATCTGGCGATTTGCGGCCATGCGGTCGAGGCCAGATTGTATGCGGAAGATCCCGAGCGCGGGTTTCTGCCCTCGACCGGTCATCTGCACCGTCTGGCCTTCCCCCAAGGCGAGGGGCTGCGGATTGATGCAGGGGTCGAGCAGGGCGACGAGGTTACGCCCTATTACGATCCGATGATTGCCAAGCTGATCGCCTATGGACCCGATCGGGACACGGCACTGGACCGGCTGGCTGCGGCGCTGGAGGCCACACAGGTGGCGGGACCGCGCTGCAATGCGCGTTTTCTGGCGGCTTTGTGCCGCTCGGAAGGCTTCCGGCAGGGGCGGTTTGATACAGGCTATATCGAGGTCCATCTGGATGACTTGGGGGCAGTGGCGCAGCCGGTTGACGGGTTGGCAGCTCTGGCGGGCGTCAAGGCCTTGCTGGAGGCTGAAAATCCGGCCTTTTCTGTCCCCGCAAATACAGTATCCGACCCGTGGTCTTTATGCGATGCGTTCCAACTGACGGGCGCGCGCCGACTCATTCGGCAAGTCTTGGTCGAGGGTGAGCCTTGCAAGGCCGAACTGGTCTGGCCGCATGGCGATGAGGTTGTGATCACGCTGACAAGCGAACAGGGTGTGCTGGCTGGCCCTGCGTCGGTCAAATCCGACGCGCATGTGAGCGTGGTCGGCGACAGGGCCTATGTGTTGCGCCACGCCCGCCAGACGCTTGTGGCCTTTGCCGATCCCTCAAAGGGGGCTGACGAGCACGGCGCGGGAGACGGGCTTATCAAAGCCCCGATGCATGGCAAAGTAGTGGCTATGATGGTGGCCGTCGGTGATCAGGTCATGCGCGGGCAAAGGCTGGCGGTGGTCGAAGCCATGAAAATGGAACATGGTCTGGCTGCCCCTTGTGACGGCACCGTCAAGGCGGTGCATGCTGCGGAAGGCCAGCAGGTCGGCGAAGGCAGCGTGATGATCGAAATAGATATCAAGCCTGAATAACAGTCAGGTGCGGGACAACAGAAAAAGGGCGCCGGAACTGATCCGGCGCCCTTTGTTATTGTGGCCGAAGCAATGGCTTACAGCTCGATATGTCCGCCCAATTCGACCACATGATCAGCAGGAATACGGAAGAACTCGACCGCACTCAGCATATTGCGGTGCAGGGCGATGAAGACCTTGTCCGAGATCATCGTCCAGCCGCCTTCGGCGCTGCTTGTCAGCTTTTCGCGGCCGACAAAGAAGGAGACGTCCGAGAGCTTGAACTTGAATTCCTTGATCCGCAGCATAGCCAGGGCCCGCATGATGCGCGGTTCTTCGAAGAAGCCGTAATGCAGTTTGACGATGAAGAAATTGGAATCCAGCGCGATCACTTCCATCCGGTGTTCATCTGCGACGTAGGGGGTCGATGTGGTTTCCACCGTCATCAGGATCACCCGCTCGTGCAATACGCGGTTGTGCTTGATATTATGCAACATCGAGGAAGGCACAACCTTTGTATTGGGAACCATGAAGATCGCCGTACCGGGCACGCGGATCGGCTGGTCGGGCTTGAGGTTGCGGATGAAGGTATCGAGCGGAATGGTATCGCGCCAGCGCGCGGCCAACAGACGTTCGCGACCGGAAATCCATGCCGCCATAACGAAGAACAGGCATGCAGCAACGACAATCGGGAACCAGCCTCCCTCGAAAAACTTCAGGATGTTGGCCGAGAAGAAGCCGATGTCGATGACAAAGAAAGCTGCAAACAATGGCAGGACCAGCCAAGGGTTCCAATGTTCTTTCTTGACCATCACGAAATAGGCCAGAGCCGTGTCGATTGCCATCGAGCCGGTCACGGCAATCCCGTAGGCCGCGGCCAGATGCTCGGAAGAGCGGAAGGTCAGCACGAGTGCGATCACGCTCAGGTACAAGAAGATATTGACCTGGGAAATATAGACCTGACCGATTTCATCCGACGAGGTGTGACGCACGCGGATGCGAGGGATGTAGCCCAGTTGCACAGCTTGGCTGGTGATCGAAAATGCACCCGAGATCACCGCTTGCGAGGCGATGATGGTGGCAGCTGCCGACAGAATAACCATCGGGATCATCGCCCAGGAAGGAGCCAGAAGATAGAACGGATTCTCGATCGCAGCAGGATTGGCCAGTACCGTTGCGCCTTGACCCATATAATTGAGTGTCAGAGCAGGAAATACCATCCACAGCCAGCAGCGGCGGATCGAGGCGATGCCGAAATGCCCCATATCCGCATAGAGCGCTTCGCCACCGGTGACAGCAAGCACGACCGCCCCGAGCATAGCCAAGCCAATACCCGGATGTTCGATCAGGAAATGAAAGCCATAGACCGGGTTGATGGCAAGCAACACTTGCGGGTTCTTGATGATGGCATTGACGCCCAGTGCCGCCAGCACAAGAAACCATGTGAGCATGATCGGGCCGAAGAATTTCCCGATCACAGCCGTGCCGTGCCGTTCAATGGCAAACAAGGCGGTAATCAGCAGGACGGTGATCGGGACAATATAGGAATTAAACAAGGGTGTGATGAGATTGAGCCCCTCGACCGCCGACAGCACCGAAATGGCCGGTGTGATCACGCAATCGCCGTAAAACAACGAAACGCCGATCAAACCCGTGGCCAAAATGACCCAGCGGCTCGTTTTGCTGCTGACCTGCCCCAAAGCCAGCGAGGTCAGGGCAATGGTGCCGCCTTCGCCGCGATTGTTGGCGCGCATGATAATGAACACATATTTGATGGTCACCACCAGGATCAAAGCCCAGATGATCAGCGACAAGACCGCAAAAACGCTTTTTTCCGAGACACCGCCCGAGGCTTCGATCGACTGCTTGAACGCATAGAGTGGCGATGTGCCGATGTCGCCGTAAACGACACCAAGCGCTGCAAGCATCAATTTTTTTGAAGCGGGGGGTGATACGGCACGACCGTCAGTGGCACTAGCACTCATACGCTTGGCCTCCCAGAATGGAACGAACGGCGCTAGAAAACTGAACAAAGCCTCGCTTGCCCATTTATTCCAGCAAATAAATCGCGCCTTCTCTATCATGAATTCGGATGTAGTCGAGTCGATATTTATTTGCGCCGGATTATCCATCAATTTGACCGGTCCAAGCAAAAGGCAATTTGCCATTATCTTGCCCGATTTGGCAGGCGCTGCTTGCGGATCAGCCTCACATTTGGTGCACTTGACCCCGTTGAGCACTTGTCGCATGCAAACGGGCAGCAAAAATTGCTGATTTCCGCAAAAATGAGATTTTTGGGGACATAATGCCGATATGCCCGAGCAATAGCGGAATTCAGCCACATGACGCAGACGGATATGAACAGCCCAACCCTTGCCCCGCAGGTCTCGCATGAGGATATCAAAGCGATTGTGCTGGGCGTGGTGCTCGCGATGTTTCTGGGCGCGCTGGACCAAACCATCGTGGCCACCGCTTTGCCGACGATTGGCCGCGAATTGGGCGATTTCGAGCATATGTCATGGGTGGCCAGCATCTATATGCTGGCGGCAACCGCTGTCACCCCGCTTTATGGCAAGTTGAGCGATATTCATGGCCGCCGCATTGTCCTGCTGACGGGTATTGCTACTTTCATCATCGGCTCGGTGGCCTGTGCGCTGGCGTCAAGCATGTGGATGCTGGTTGCCGCGCGCGCCTTGCAGGGCATCGGCGGCGGCGGGCTGATCTCGCTGGGCCAGACCATTGTGGCCGATGTGGTCGCCCCGCGCGAGCGCGGGCGGTATCAGGTCTATTTTGCCTCCGTCTTCATGTCGGCCAGCGTGTTGGGTCCGGTTTTGGGCGGATTGCTGTCCGAACATTTGCACTGGACCATGATTTTCTGGATCAATATGCCGCTGGGCTGTCTGGCCTTCATGATCTCTCGGCGTGCATTGCGGCGGTTGCCGCGTCATGACCGCAAACATTCGCTGGATGTGCTCGGCGCGCTGTTGATGACGGGTGCGACCATCACATTGATGCTGGCTTTGACCTGGAGCGCGGAAGCGGGTGGCTGGCGGGCACCGCTGGTCTGGTGGCTGACGGGTCTGTCCGTGATGCTGTGGGGCCTGTTCGCGTGGCGGATGAATGCGGCTGCCGAACCGCTGATCCCGGTCGATGTGCTGGGCAATCAGGTGGTGCGCACCGGTGTACTGGCCTCATGCTTCGGCATGGGAACCTATATCGGGTTGACCATCTATATGCCGGTCTATTTCGAAGTGGTGCTGCATATGAGCGCCGAACAATCGGGCCTTGCCCTCATTCCCTTGATGGCGGGGACGGTGGTGGGAGCCACGATCTCGGGCCGTGTGATGCTGTATTTCACCCATTACAAGCGGCTGCCTATTTTCGGCCTGTCGATGGCGATAGCGGCGTTGACCTTCATGGCTTTCGGGGCGTCGAGCATGAGCTTTGTCCAGATGGAAGTGGTGCTCGCGCTGATCAGTCTGGGCTTGGGGACCGTGCTGCCGATCACCACGGTGACGGTGCAAAACGCCGTTGCCCCGCATCAACTGGGCACTGCGACCGGAGCGATGAATTTCTTCCGCAATCTCGGTAGTGCCTTGATCATCTCGATTTTTTCGGCGCTGTTGCTCGGCGGCGAAGGCCAGATCACGGGCCGCGCACTGGAAGCCGTGGTGCAGGCAGAGGATTTCAAGGCGATGTTTTTGGCTGCCGCCCTCGGCTTCGGCCTGTCCTTGCTGTTCATCTCCTTGCAGGAAGAACGCCCCTTGCGGGGGCAATCGCCGCAAAAAGCGGGTCACTGATCCGCCCTAATTGCGCGGGCCGCCCAGCATGTATTGTTGCTCGACGCAGTTGCGTCGCCCCTGTTCCATACAGGCTTGCAGCTTCGCGCTGCGGTTGAGCTCGGTGACGAGATACCAGCCGGCCCCCATCAGCAACAAGACGGCAATGGCGGCAAAGAGTGTCTGCCGGACCCGGATTTGCTCCTCCTGGGCTGTTTCCTGTCCGTCCTCGTCTTCGGTCATATCCGGTCCTTTTTGCCAATCCCCAAGCTTTTGGTCCACATCCCTGACGCAGCTTGGTGCAGAATCATGCTAGGATGACCCGAGGTCAAGCTATACCATCCGCGCATTGGCAGGACCGGTATTTCTGGAAGTTTGTTTCAAGAGGTTGATGATGGATCCCGCACCCGCGCAATCGGCAACGACTATTCCCGTGAAGGGGATCGGCACGGCTGATGTGATCACCGGCGTATTGGCAGGCCTGATTTGCGGTGTTTTTGGGGTATTTCTTCTGGCGTGGACCCAAGGCGGCGTCGCTGAATTCGATCTGGACAGTCTGCTCGATAGTGCTCTGGCTGTCATGCGGCAGATTTATCCGCTGTAACGGGTGTCCAGATCCAGCGGGCTTTCGTTCACTCCCTGCTCTCCGAATGCGATCTGGCGGGCCGAGACGGAGATCCCCTGTTCGGTCATATCGAAATCGAACAGGTGATAGCCTGCCCGATGCGATGGCGTGCCGCCTGCGGCGGAGGCCGAAGGCACGCCCACCACCGGGATCAATCCCCTCGGGCCTTTCAGGTGCGCCACCGAGGTGACATGGTTGTGCCCGTGGATCACCAGTTCCGCGCCTTCGCGCTCCAGCGCACTTTCAAACCCCACGGCATCGGTCAAGCCGCGCCCAAAACCTGCGCCGCCTTCATGCGGCGGGTGGTGGATCATGATAACGCGGGCGAGATTCTGGCTTCCCAGAAACCGCAAGATCTGTTCGAGCCGCTGTCTTTGCTCGCGTCCCAGCGTGCCGCGTGCCGAGAAGGGCAGGGTCGGCACACCCGATGACAGGCCGATCAGCGCAATCGGTCCGCGCAGCCGCACGAAGGGAAAGCCCTCGAACCGTCCGGCGTCGGAGGTCATATAGGGGGCAAATTGTCGGGTGAAGAGCCGCACGGATTCGGCCACATAGGCGTCATGGTTGCCTGGCACGAGGCTGACATCATCGGGCGCACCCAACCGCGCCAGAAAGGCATGCGCTAACGGACATTCCGAAGCCAGCCCGATATTGAGCAGATCACCCGTGCAGCTGATATGGGCCGGTTTGCGGGCGGCGAGATCGGCCACAAGCGCATCCAGCACATCCATATTGTGGATGAACCGGCGTTTGCGCTGCCAGTTCAGATAGCCGGTGAACCGTTTATTGAGCAGTGCACGCCAAGCAGGGGCGGGGATCGGCCCCAGATGCGGGTCGGAGAGATGGGCGAGAGTGAACAAAACCGAACAATTCCTGTGCGCTGCCGATCAGAATAGCCGTGATAAACACCAATACGCCGCGCGTGACCATCTGAAAAGCCGTATGGACGAACCAACCACCCGTCCAGCATGTCATGATCCGCACCATTTGCCTTGACCGGGCCCTCGTGAGTGAGTGCGCTTGCAAGATATTATTACGAATTCATCCGCTAGATTGGTGAAAAGGAAAGTTGCCCATGACCGTTTTTGCCTTGCTGACCAAGCCTGCCCGTCCTCTTCTGGTCCGTGTGATGCGGCGGTTGTTTCATTGGTGGTTTGTGCTCAACCGCCCGATGACGCTCGGGGTGAGGGCGATGGTGCTGGACGCGCAGGATCGCGTGCTGCTGGTCCGCCATACCTATATAGCGGGCTGGCACATGCCCGGCGGCGGGATCGAGACAGGCGAGGATGCGCTGGCTGCAATCACCCGCGAATTGGAGGAGGAGGCCAATATCAGGCTGACCGGAACACCGCACTGGCACGGCCTGTTTTTCAACGCCCATGCCAGCCCGCGTGATCATGTCGGGCTTTATGTGGTGCGCGATTTCGAGGTGACCGGCCCGCATGTGCCGGACCGTGAAATTGCCGAAATCGGCTTTTTCGCACGCGATACATTGCCCGGGGGCACGTCGGAAGGCACGATCCGCCGTCTGGACGAGGTGTTTGACGGCTTGCCGCCTGATCCGCATTGGTGAAACCGGCATATAGACGCTTGTGAAGCTGCATGCTAAAGGCAGCCTTCGCCCATGGTTTGTTCCGGGGTTAAAGAGGTTGATCATGCTGTTGCGACAACGAAAGGACCAGCGTTCGAATTGAAACGTCCGTTTTTGGCTATGCGCCACAAGCGGTGTCCTTGGTCTGTGCTGTCGGCAAAGGGCTGAATAGGCTCTGCGGCAGTATCGAATGTGAGCAGCAAAAGCATGACTGATCTTCCTCTCGTCCTTCGCCACGAACAAGTGTCCGACACCCACGCCATCGAGCGTTTGCATGAGCGCGCCTTCGGGCCGGGTCGCTTTGCCCGTACGGCCTACCGGCTGCGCGAGGGAATCCCGCCGATCCCGTCTTTGTGTTTCATCGCGCAGGTCGGCACCATGCTGGTCGGCTCGATCCGCCTCAATGCGATCAAGGCTGCGGGTGCGTCGGCACTCATCCTCGGACCCCTGACGGTAGAACCGGCTTTTTCGGATCGCGGTATCGGGTCGCGTTTGATGGATATGGCGATCAGCCAAGCGCGGGCAGATGGCCACGGGCTGATTTTTCTGGTGGGTGATCTGCCTTATTACAGCCGTTTCGGCTTCAAGATTGTTCCCCCCGGCCGGCTGACCATGCCGGGTCCGGTCGATCCGCAACGCTTTCTGGTGCTCGAACTGGTTGACGGCTCGATGGCTGAATTGTCGGGTGCTTTGATCGGTGACGCGGGCGAGTAAACGCTGCGGTTCAGGCTTTCAGCTTTTCAGGACGCCTGAACCCGCTTTCGGCCCACCACGCCAGCACCAGAGCCAGCAACAAAGCCACAAGGCCATGCCAACCGCTGAGCAGCGGCAAGACGGTGACACCGCGGATGGTGGCACCGTGATTGTCCTTGAGAGCGATAAAATCGCTTCCTTTATACTGGCCCTGCCTGCCGTCGCGCAGAATACGCGGTACGCTCACGGGACCCGCGGGCAAAGTCGATACCCGCAGGACCGCGCCGCCTGTTTCCGTCACAATCGGCTCCAGCACCGAGGTGGTAGAGACGACATCGGAAAATTCTTTGGGATTGGCAGGCCCGACACTGACAAAGGCCGTCAGATCGCCGTCCTTGACTTGGTAAAGCCCCAACAAGTCGACCGGAGTGGTCTTGCGCCACAGTCCCGCACTTGCGGCGTCCAGTGTCACGGTCTCGCGCCGTCCGGCGGGGTCGATGAGCGTGACGGGCTTGACCCCGTCGGCCAGTGTTTGCCGTTCGATCACGATCTGGCCGTTCTGGGCTTTGGCCCGCAGGGCTTCTTCTTCCAGATCGGGTTGTTTCATCAGCCAATGCACCATCGGGCGCAGCAGATCGAGATAGGGGCCGCCGCCATTGACATTGCGCGCCCACAACCACGCGTGATCGGACAGCAGCAAGGCGATGCGTCCCTTGTTCTCGCGCGACAGCACCAGCAAAGGCTGGCCGTCGGGTCCGGTCATGGGGACCATGCCTTTGTGGGCCCTGGCATTGATCAGCCGCAGCCATTCCCCCCATTCGCCTTGGGTTTCGGTCAGGGCGCGGGTGACGGGATGGCGCAGTCCCAGCGGGCTGATGGCGGGTTTGAACGGAGTTTCGGTGACGGCTCCGGTCGGCTCTACCGGTAAAATGGCGGCCAGCGGGCCGGAGGCAAGGCCCTGACTGCCGCGGAATTCCGGCCCCGCCGCCACCAGCAAAGCCCCGCCCTCGCGCACATAGCGGACAATATTGTTGAGATAGCCGATCGGCAGAATCGATTGATGCGCATAGCGGTCGAAAATGATCAGATCGAACTGGCTGATGCGGGTTTCGAACAGCTCGCGGGTCGGAAAGGCAATCAGCGCCATTTCGTTGATCGGAGTGCCGTCCTGTTTTTCGGGCGGACGCAGAATGGTGAAGTGGACCAGATCGACACCCGGATCGGCTTTCAGCATATTGCGCCAGACACGCTCGCCGATATGCGGCTGGCCCGAGACCAGCAGCACTTTGAGCGTGTCGCGGATGCCTTCTACGGTGACGACAGCGCGGTTGTTGAGCGTGGTCAGCTCGTCGCTGGCCGCTTCGATCTCGATTTCGAACACATTGGTACCGGCATGGGTGATGGTGATCGGCAGTTTGATGTCTTCATCGGCCCTGATCCGGCCTTCGGCGACCACCACGCCATTGCGGCGGGCCACGGCTTTGACCGGCCGCTTGTCGCCTCCGACTTCCTCCATGCGGAAGCGCACGGCCAGATCCTTGCCGACAATGCCGAAACGCGGACTGTCGATCAGCACGATCCGCCGGTCATGCTCCTGCGAGTGTCCGGTGACCAGTGCATGCAAGGGAGCTTTGAAACCGAGGCTCCGGACGCCCGCTTTGCTGCCTTCGGGCGTGTCATGCACCTGACCATCGGTGATCAGGATCGCACCTGCCACCCGCTCGGGCGGCACATCGGCCAGAATACGGGTCAATCCGGCAAACAAGGCGCTGCCGTCGGTGTCATGGGTCGCGATGTCGGTGATGCGCACGTCCAGATGCGGCAAGTGTTTGAGTTGCTGTTCGACCGCGGCGCGCACGGCGTCGGTCTGGCTCTTGCGCTGGTCAAGCTCTTGCGAGCCGGACCGGTCGACCACCACCGCCACCACATCGTCCAGCGCGTCGCGCTCCTCGATGATCATTTGCGGTTCGAGCAACGCGCCCACCAGCGCCAGCACCGCCACCAGTCTGAACCAGCCGCCGCGCCGTCCGGCGCGGATCACCACAGCCGACAGCACAAGGCCGATACAGGCAAGCAGCGCAATCCATGGCCAGGGCAACAGAGGGGACAGGCTGAAATGGGTCATTATTGCCCCAGCCTTTCCAGCAAAGCAGGCACATGCACCTGATCGGCCTTGTAATTGCCGGTCAGCGTATACATGACCAGATTGACCCCGCCCCTCAGGGCCATTTCGCGCTGGCGCGGCATGGTCTGGGTGATCGGCTGCAAGGGCTCGCCGCGTCGGCCGGTTGCCCAAGCGGCGGCCAGATCATTGGAGGTGATCACGATGGGTGACACGCCGTCGCCCGCCCGCGTCGGACGTTCGCTTTTGCCGCTTTCCCCGCGCACCAGCGCTTCGATATAGGTTTTGCCGTCGGCATAACGGCCGGGGAAGCGGTCGACCAGATAGAAGGTCCGCGTCAGCACATGATCGGAGGGCACCGGTTCGAGGGCCGGGATCGACATGCCCGCCAGAAGTGTACGCAGCAAACGGGTTTCGGGCGATACGGCCGTGGCACTGAAACCGGCATCGCGCGTATCGAAAATGATCGTGCCGCCGTTTTTCATGAAGGCGTCGATTCTGGCCAGAGCGGAAGCGGAGGGCACCGGCTGGCTCGCCGCCATCGGCCAATAGAGCAGCGGATAGACCCCCAATTCATCGATTGCGGGATTGACGCCGACGGGCGGGGCCGGCTCCAGCGCGGTGTGTTTGGCAATATAGTCGGTCAGGCCGGTCAATCCGGCCAGACTGGTCTCGTCAATCCCCGCATTGCCGGTGATCACATAGGCCAGACGGGTGGCAAGGGCCGAATCGGTATCTTTGGGGCTGAGCGGATCGGCCTGCGCTTCGGGTTGCAGGACCAGCATGGCGCAAGCCAGCACCAGAGCAGTCATGACCGGCTTTGTGGGCCGTAACCGCCAGCCGATCCCCGCCAGCAGGATGACCGCCAGGCTGTCGAGCGCAAACAATACAGCCGCCAGTCCGGTCAGCCATGGCCGCAGATCGAGCGGTGCGGGGATTTCCAGCGGCACCAACCGGGCGGGCAGGGCCGTCAGATCGAGGGCAAGCATCCGGCTGCGCGGACCGAGCACATTGACCGCCAGAGGCGCATCGGGCGAGCCGTAAAGCCCTGCGGGATGATCGCGGTCGGCCACAAGGCTGTTGTCCGGTGTGCCGGTGTCGGGTTTGATCGGCAGCGCGGTGGCAGGCGGCGTGCCGAGCTGGCCGAACCCGTCCAGCGTCTTGACCGGCGCCAGCAAAGCAGGCTTTTGCGGGCCTGCTTTGTTCAAACGGGTCACATTTTGCGGGCCCGACAGGTTGACCACCCGTCTGAGCATGTCGACAAACAGGCCCGACAGCGGCAGGGTCGACCAGAGCGGGTCGGCGGTGACATGAAACAGCACCAGAATGCCCTGACCGCGCGCCTGAGCGGTGACAACCGGCGTACCGTCAACCAGATGCGCCCAAACCTTGCGGTTGAGGTCTGGGCCCGGTTCGGCCAAAATCTGGCGGTTGATGGTCACATCGGGCGGGATTTTCAAGCCGAAAAACGGGCTGTCGGCCTCGAAAGCATGCAGCGCGCGCGGAGTATCCCATGCCAGAGCCCCGCCGAGCGAGCGGCCGCCACGCCGGAGCGGGACCGGCACCAGATCATCGCCCGTACCGGCAAGGCCGGTGCTGGAAAAACGCAGCACCACACCGCCTTTGTCGATGAATTGTTCGATTTTCTGTTTGGCCCCGTCGGGCAACTGGCCGATATCGGCCAGCACCAGCACCGAGGGGTTTTCATCCAGCAGGCTGTTGATCGCTTCGGTCGGGGCCTGTTTCGACAGGCGCACCTCGGCAAAGGGCGACAGAGCGCGGCTGATATAGGTCAAGGGCGACAGCAGGACTTGCGAGGCATCGCCCGAAGTTTCGCTGACAACGGCGACCCGCCGCCGGTGCTGGCTTTCATCGGAAAGCCAGACACTGCCCGTACTGCGGCCCTGCTCGATCTCGAGACGGGCAACATCCTGCCGCAATTCAAGCGGCAGCGGCAAAGTGACCGTCCGGTTGACGTCCTCATGCTCGAACATGCCATCGGCGCGGCCCAGAACCCGCCCCTTGGCATCGCGCGCGACAAGCGAGAAAGCCGCTGTCTCGCCATCCCAGCCACGGCTGACCGACACATTCAGCCCCGCTTCCTGATCCTGACGCCCTGTCACAACAAGGGGCGCATTGCGCGGGTGGATGATGTCGAGCGGATGATCATTCAACAGCGGCTTGAGCAAGGTGGTGAACGGTTCGGTTGCTGTGCCACCTTCCCTGCCTTCATCGATGTGCAGGCCATCCGTGATCCAGACCACCGAGGCCGCGGGTTGCGCAGAAAGAAAGGCCCGCAAGGCAGGCAGCACGGCGGCGCGTTCGGGGGTGAAGGGGACGGGTGACAGACTGCGCAAATCGGCAAGCGCCGCACCGGCCTCTTTCAGTACCGGACCCTGATCGGGGCGCGAAAAGCCGAGCAAAGCGACGGGGCGGCTTTGTTCTGCCGCCAGTTCGATCAGACCTTGCGCGGTGGCTTGGCGTTGCTCCCAATCCTTCGCGCTGGTCCAGCCATCATCGATCATCAGCAAAAGCGGGCCTTGCAACGATTTTGTGGCTGATTCTTGAAGCCGCCAGACCGGACCCGCCATGGCCAAAATCAGCAGGCCTGCCACCAGAATCCGCAAGGCGGTCAGCCACCATGGCGAGCGGGCGGGGGATTTCTGGGCGGGCACCAGATCGAGCAACAGCCGCAAGGGCGGAAACAGGATGGTTTGCGGGCGCGGCGGCGTGACACGCAGCAACAGCCACAACAGCGGCAAAGCCAAAGCGGCCAGCAACAGCAGCGGATGCAGCACAGCCAGTGAGGACACAACGGACATGGGCTAAAACCCTTCCGCGGACAGGTTGGCAGGCATGGTCGAGGCGTTGCGGATGATCCGTCCCGCCAAACCCAGCAGAGCGGCGGGCAAAGGCTGGTCGCTGTGATGTTTCAGCCATGACCAGTGCCGGCTTTTGCAAGCCGCTTCCAGCCCGCCGTCATGGGCCTGCATCCGCGACTGGTAAAGGGTACGGAAGGCTTCGGCGTCGCCGATATCAAGGCGTCCCTCGGTGTCGGGGCTGACGAGCTCGCTTTGCCCGCGAAAAGGAAAGGCCGCTTCGACCGGATCAACGATGCGCAGCAAATGGCCGCGCCCGCCTTGCTGGCCCCAGCGTTCGATCTGCTGTTGCCATTGGCTCAAGGGGCTCAAAAAATCCGAGATCAGGATCAGTTCGTGATGGCGCGACAGCGGCTTGTCGAGCGGCATATCCTGCTCCGACAGGCTTTGATGCGCCAGCCATTGCATCGCCAGCCGGTCGATTACGTCACCGCCGCTGACCGGCGGGCCCATGCCCCACAGCCCGACGCGCTCGCCGCCGCGCACCAGCAGATCGGCCAAAGCCAGCCCGAGAATGGCGGCGTGATCAAGCTTTTCGGCCAAAGCGGATGGCGAACGGAAGTGCATCGAAGCCGATGCGTCGATCCAGATCCACAAGGTATGGGCGGCTTCCCATTCGCGCTCGCGCACGAATAACTGGTCATCGCGGCCCGAGCGCCGCCAGTCGATCCGCTGGGCCGCTTCTCCTTGTGCAAAGGCACGGAATTGCCAGAAACTCTCGCCGGGTCCGGCCCGTCTGCGACCATGCAGTCCGGAAAGGGTGGTCAGGGCAATGCGCCGCGCTTCCAGTGTCAAACGGGGCAGGCGGTCGGCAAGCGAACGCGCCTGCACGCTGCGTTGCAGGGTTTGCCGGGGATGCGGGGCGGCAGCGTCGGCCATCATCGGATCACGGCAAACGGGCAACCAGACGGGAAATCAGCCCCGCCATGGTTTCACCCTCTGCACGCGCGCTGTAATTGAGCGCCAGACGGTGCTTGAGCACAGGGGCTGCCAGTGCCCGCACATCATCCAGCGAGGGCGCGAATCGACCCTGAATGAGGGCGCGGGCGCGCACGGCCAGCATCAGGGCCTGACCGGCGCGCGGGCCCGGTCCCCAAGCCAGATGATCGGCAATGCCTGCAACGCCTTCATGCGGGCGCGCGGCGCGTACCAGATCGAGAATGGCATCGACAACCGCTTCGCCGATCGGCAGGCGGCGCACCAGAGTTTGCGCGGCCATCAGTTTTTCGGCCGACAGGATGGTTGCGGTCGGCGTGTGCAGGTCCGAGGTGGTTTCGAGTAAAATCCGCCGCTCGGTCGCCTCGTCGGGATAGCCGACATCGATTTGCAGCAGAAAACGATCCAGTTGTGCTTCGGGCAGCGGATAGGTGCCTTCCTGCTCGACAGGGTTTTGTGTCGCCAGCACATGGAAGGGGCGCGGCAGATCATGGGCGACACCGGCAATGGTCACCTGATGCTCCTGCATGCTTTGAAGCAGGGCCGATTGGGTGCGCGGGCTGGCGCGGTTGATTTCGTCGGCCATCAATAATTGCGCGAAAACCGGCCCTTTGATGAAGCGGAAATGGCGGCTCTTGTCGCTCGCTTCTTCGAGAATTTCACTGCCCAGAATGTCGGAAGGCATCAGATCGGGGGTGAACTGGATGCGGCGGGTCTCAAGCCCCAGCACCTTGCCCAGCGTGTCGACCAGACGGGTTTTTGCAAGCCCCGGCACGCCGACAATCAGCCCGTGCCCGCCAGCCAGCAGGGTGATCAAACTGTTTTCGACCACGCTCTCCTGCCCGAACACCTGTTGTCCGATGGCAAGACGGGCCGCAGCCAGATCGGCAATGATGGCTTCAACTTCGGCCATCAAGGTGTTGTCAGCTTGGGCAGGTTGCAAAACCCCCGATGCCATCTCGTTCATATGCAGGCCTCTCATTCAAAGACGAACAGGGCAGGACGGATTACCAAAGCACGACTGCCCTTGAAGCCGATTGTGTCCTGTCCGGGGAGTTTGAACAAGTGCGAAGGGATCGTAAAAATGCTTATCCCGCAATTAACAAGCAAAAAAAGCAGACAATAAAAAAGGAGTTATCCGGGTCTCGATCGCTCAATCCGCCGAGGGCAGACGCCGCATGGTGAATTCGATCTGGCCGTCGTCAAGCTCGCGCCACCATTCGATTTCGGTCATGTAAGCGGCTTTCGGAAAGCGAGAGAACCACTCGCGGGCTTTCTCGCGGGCCTCTGATTTGGGCAAAGTAAAGGTTTCACGCCGCCAGCGGTCCAGCACCCCGACGCTGTCGCGCTGCGAGACATGGCTGTGCTCCCGCCGCTTCGCCAGACGGCGAGCCAGATCGGCCGGACGATAATCGGTCGGACGACGATCAGGAGGACTCATATGCGCATGCCCATCCGCAAAAAGGGGTTTTTTAATGAACAGGACCACACTACAGCCAAACAGGCGTCAAGGGGAGTCGAATCAGTGGCTCCGGCCCATTCAATCCAAGATGTGCTTAACGGCCCGCTCGAGCTGGCTGTTTTGGATGGCGGCATCCCCGCTCATGCCTTCCGCGATCCACAGCCGTTCGGCCTCCGCCACAATCGCGCCGATCTGCGGACCGGCTTTCAGGCCGCGGGCGAGGAGCTGCTGGCCCGAAAACGGGGATTTTTCCGGCACGGTTGTGATGTCTGCCATCGCCCCGTCGAGCCAGAGGCGGGGCAGGCTGTTGCGGCCGGCTGCCAGCATCAAAGCCGCCGAGGTGGCCTCATAGCCGAGCCGGAACGCTGAGTGACGGCGGTTGATCGGGTCTTCCGGAGGGACCAAAAGCGCAAGGGCGCGGTTGATATGATCCAGTAAACCCGATTGCTGGTTGGACAGGCGCAAGCCATCCCGCAAAGCCTGGGTCGCGGCATGATCGGGATTGGTCAGGGCAAACAGCCGTATCATGGCGTCGGACTCGGGGGCCAGCCGCACCAGTTGCGCGAAGGCATCCGTATGGACGGGGCCATCAAGAATCAGCGGTAAAATCCCGCCTTGCTCCATCGCAAAGACGACTTCGACAGCGCGCCGCGAGACCAGAATTTTAAGCAGTTCGGTGCCGATCCGCTCGCGGGAGAGTTGTTTCAGTCCCTCGCGCATCGCGATGCAGGCCGACAATCCGTCCTGATCCATCGGTCCTTCGCCGTAATCGGAGACAAACCGGAAAAACCGTAAAATCCGCAAATAATCCTCGGCAATGCGGGTGCGGGCCTCGCCGATAAAGCGCACCTGCTTGCGGGCGATATCATCAAGCCCGTGGGCATAATCATAGATGTGGCCACGGGCATCGGCATAAAGCGCATTGATGGTGAAATCGCGGCGCAGGGCATCATGGCTGAAATCGCGCCCGAACCGCACGGTGGCGTGACGGCCATGGGTTTCGATATCCTCGCGCAGGGTCGTGATCTCGAACGAGCGTCCCCCGGTCACCAACGTCACAGTGCCATGCGCCAGCCCTGTCGGGAT
>CAIYZJ010000155.1 GCA_903930675.1 uncultured Hyphomicrobiales bacterium | reverse complement strand
GACAGGTCATGCGCGATGAAAAGATAGGCAAGACCAAGCTCTGCCTGCAGGTCCTGCAGCAGATTCACCACTTGCGCCTGGGTCGACACATCGAGCGCCGAGACTGGCTCGTCGGCGACGATGAAACTCGGATTGAGTGCAAGCGCACGTGCAATGCCAATGCGTTGCCGTTGACCGCCCGACAGCTCATGCGGAAAGCGCTTTGCGTATTCGGCGGCAAGCCCGACGGCTTTGAGCAGCACTGCCACCCGATCCTCACGTTCTCCGCGATTCAGGATGCCACGCACCCGCAGCGGCTCGGCCACTATTTCCCCGATTGGCATACGCGGGTCTAGCGAAGAATACGGATCCTGAAAGATGAACTGCATGTCCTGCCGCAGTACTTTCATGTCGCGTCGATTCAAATCGGTGACACTGACCATGGTGTCTGTGTCACCGTCCCTGGCCAGCGCGCGACTGCGAAACCGGACTTCACCACCCGTTGGCGGCAACAAGCGCAGCAACGCGCGGCCGGTTGTGCTCTTTCCAGAGCCGCTTTCGCCCACCAGTCCCAGAGTCTCACCGCGCTTGACACTGAGATCAACGCCATCAACGGCTTTGACGTGGCCAACAACGCGTTGCAGCCAACCCTGGCGGACAGGAAAGTGTTTTTGAAGCCCGCGCGCTTCGAGTAGCAGTTCGTCAGGCAGCATGGTTGGACAGTTTCACGATCGAATGGTGCAGAAAACATGCGACTTTCCGGTCTGGGGCAACCTCCACCGAAGCCGGCTCTGCGGTACGGCAGACTGGCAGCGCCTGCGCGCACCGGGGCGCGAAGGCGCATCCATCGAGGACTTCAGTTGCCCGTGGCACCGCGCCTTCAATGGTTTCGAGGCGTCCGCGCGACCGTGTGGTAATTGAAGGAACGGATCTAAGGAGACCCTTGGTGTAGGGATGCAGTGGCGAACGGAAGATGTCCCGCACCGGTGCCTGTTCGACGATGGCGCCGCGGTACATGATGATGACGTCATCTGCGGATTGAGCAACAACCCCAAGATCGTGTGTGATGAACATGATCGAGCCCGAAAAATCACGGCGCAGATCGTTCATCAGATCCAGCACTTGCGCCTGGATCGTCACATCCAGTGCGGTAGTGGGCTCGTCAGCGATCAACAGCGACGGGTTGCAGATGAGCGCCATGGCAATCATCGCTCGCTGTCGCATGCCTCCGGAAAGGTTGCTCGTGTACTCGTCAAAGCGCTGGTGTGGTGCAGCGATGCCCACGGCCGCCAATCCGGCGATCGCGAGCTCCTTGGCCTGTTTGCGGGTTATTTTGCGGTGGATTAGCAACGACTCACAAATCTGGTCGCCGATGGTCAGCACTGGATTGAGTGCGGTCATGGGTTCCTGAAAGATCATGGCAATTTCGTTGCCACGAATCGCGTTAAGACGTTTACCATCTTGTGGCAGTTTGAGAAGATCTACCGGCCCGTCCGCAGACTGAAACAGTATTTCCCCGGACTCGATCCATCCCG
>CAIYZJ010000154.1 GCA_903930675.1 uncultured Hyphomicrobiales bacterium | reverse complement strand
GCCCGGCGAAGTACTGCGCGTCGACACCGGCTGCGTCGTCGCCTATACGCCCGACGTGAATGCCATTCCCGAACAAAGCCTCGAGGCCTTGCGCGGGCTCGACGTCTGGATTGTCGACGCTTTGCGGATACCGCCGCATCCGACCCATTTCTGTCTTGAAGAAACGCTGCACTGGATCGAAAAACTCGCCCCCAAACGCGCCGTATTGACCAATATGCACACGGATATGGATTACGCGACCCTGTGCAACCAACTCCCCGACCATATCCGGCCAGCCTATGACGGGATGGTGATCGGGTTTTGATATGGATTTTTAAGATTTTTATTTAGTAACATTTGTGTTACTTTTTTGGATGTTTGAATTGCGCTATGTCATCGACATTAAGGGGCACAGTCGTTTCGAGGATTGGTTTGCCAATCTGGATGCCGTGGCGGCTGCCAAAGTTGCTGTGGCCTTGGCGCGCATCGAACAGGGCAATCTCTCCAACGTCAAAGGAGTTGGCGATGGCGTTCTGGAATATCGCATTGATTGGGGTCCCGGCTATCGGATTTATTTCGGGCAGGATCGTCGCGTGTTGATGATATTGCTCACTGGTGGAACAAAGAGAAGACAACAGCATGATATTGCTGAAGCCAAAACAATCTGGGCTGATTACAAGCGCATGAAAATAGGGGTTCGGGAGTAGGAGTATGACGATGACAACCACAAAAAGTTTTAAAGAACTCGTACAAACACGGGTTGGTCATGATCATGAATTTGCCACGGCTTTACTGCGTGAAGGCGTGGATACCATGCTCAGTGGCGATTTGGACACGGCCAAGGCCATCTTGAGAGATTACATCAAGGCGACTATTGGCTTTGAAAAGTTGAGTGAGGCCACTGCAACACCTTCCAAAAGCCTGATCCGGATGTTTGGTCCTCAAGGCAATCCGCAGGCGCGCAATCTGTTTGGCGTAATCAGCTATCTCCAGCGAGAGGCAGGCATACAATTTCTCGTCACGCAACAACCACGGTGAGTGTGGATAAACAGACCCACCGGAGCTGATTGAGCCACAGGCCTCATTGAATGTTGGTCGAGTAATTATAAGTGGCGCACCCTTTATCGCCCAAATAAGAACCGCAAAATTTAATGCTGTAGGTATCAACGCCCTTGTAGCCTTTTTTTGCACCATTGAAGCTCACAACCTCTAGAGTTCCGTGTTTGGGTTTGGCTACAATTATTGTTTCTGTAATCATCATGAATAAATTATCGTGCGTACGATAATGCTAAACTTTATAGTTCCATAATATGTCTTATGCGTTATTTGTATCAATCGTCATCACCCAATCTCCATTCCGGATCTCCACCCTGACCATTCCTTATCCACAACTCGCCCGCGCTTGTGGACCGACACTTGCACTTGGACAATCGGGCTTTGTGGTTTTGCTGCCGCATGCTTAAACCGGTCAACCAGCAACACGCCGGAGGCTTCATGTCGAACGCACCACATACCGAGGATCAAACGGCGTCCGCCCATGCAGGACCGGATCACCAAGCTTCATTGAAGCCCCGTCAGGCCCTCATGCAGCCCTCGCGGTCCGTTGACGGGTTGATCGATATCATGGCGGCCCTGCGGACGCCTGTGACGGGTTGCGCTTGGGATCTGGCCCAGGATTTTTCTTCGATCGCCCCCTACACCATCGAGGAAGCCTATGAAGTTGTCGATGCCATCCATCGGGGTGATGCAGAAGATCTATGCGATGAATTGGGTGATTTGCTGCTGCAAGTGGTGTTTCATGCCCGTATGGCGGAAGAAAAAGGTCTGTTTTCATTCGCCGATGTCTGCGAGGCAATCACTGCCAAGATGATCCGCAGGCATCCGCATGTGTTCGGTGAGGCCCGCGACTTGCCGCCCGATCAGGTCAAAGCCCTGTGGGGCCAGATCAAGGCGCAAGAAAAAGCCGATCGTGCGGCGCGCCGCACGGCCAACACTAGGCCCGAACCCGATCACGGCTTGCTGGACGGGGTGCCGCAAGCCCTGCCCGCCTTGTCGCGTGCCGAAAAGCTGCAAAAACTGGTGGGTTCTGTCGGGTTTGATTGGGATGATGTGCAACTGGTTTTCGACAAATGCGACGAGGAACTGGCCGAAGTGCGCGAGGCCGTGGCGTCGGGTGATCAGGCAGCCATCAAGGACGAGATCGGTGATTTGCTGTTTGTCGTGGTCAATATCGCCAGGCACATGAACATAGATCCCGAAGATGCTTTGCGTTATGGAAATCTAAAATTTACCAGAAGATTCAATTATATAGAAAGCAATCTTAAAGCTAAAAACAAAGAATGGTCAGCCACATCATTGCCCGAAATGGAAGAATTGTGGATCGAGGCCAAGAGCATTCTTGCCAGCAAGATCACAGCCAAACCGCTGGATTGACGGCTCACGGTTGCCAGCTTGGCGGCTCGATGATGGTTTTGGGCTTGTTGGAGCTGAGTTTTTTGGCCTCGGGCACACGGCGCAGCAACAGGCCTTCCTTTTCCAGAGGCAGGCGGACGTGCAGGCTGATTTCGCCGTTGTCCTCGTCGCGCCGCTCCAGCACCTCGCCTTCACGGTAAATCCAAGCCAGAATGGCCCCGTCCTGCGGTGTCAGGATGAGTTGATAGAGGCCGCGGTCCGCCGATAATTTGGACTCGATCAGAGCCAGCAACAGGTCGGTGCCCTCGCCTGTCAGTGCGGACACTGCAATGGGCTTGAGCAATGTCGTGGCGTTTTCGGCGCGGTTCATGGCCTGTTCGCGCGCTTCTGGTGACAGTTGGTCGATCTTGTTCCAGACCTCGATCACCTTGTCGGGCTGGTCGGGGTCGATGCCGAGATCGCGCATGATCGCCGTTACATCCTGCGCTTGGGCCTCGGTATCCTCGTGGGACACATCGCGGATATGCAGCACGATATCGGCCTCGATCACATCTTCCAGCGTGGCGCGGAAAGCCGCCACCAGAGTGGTCGGCAGATCGGAAATAAAGCCGACGGTGTCGGACAGGATGATCGGCGCGCCATGCGGCAGGCGCACGACGCGGGCAGTCGGATCAAGGGTGGCAAACAGCAAATCTTCGGCCATCACCTCGGCCGAGGTCAGACGGTTGAAGAGTGTCGATTTGCCCGCATTGGTATAGCCGACCAGTGCAATGATCGGGTAAGGCGTGCGCCGCCGCCCCTCGCGATGCAGGCCACGCGTGCGTTTGACACCGTCAAGTTCGCGCTGCAAGCGCACCATCCGGTCGAGAATAATGCGGCGATCGGACTCGATCTGGGTTTCACCCGGACCGCCGAGGAAGCCGAAACCGCCGCGCTGGCGTTCGAGATGGGTCCAGGATCGCACAAGGCGGCTCTTCTGATAGCCCAGATGCGCCAATTCGACCTGCAGCCGCCCTTCGCGCGTGCGCGCCCTGCGGCCGAAAATTTCGAGAATGAGGCCTGTACGGTCGATGACCTTGCATTGCCACGCCCGTTCGAGATTGCGTTGCTGCACGGGCGACAAAGCCGCATCCATGATCACCAGACCGATTTCAAGCTCTTCGATCTGCTGTTTGAGCTCTTCGACCTTGCCCGATCCGAGATAGGTGGCAGGCGTGGGCCGGTCCAGCAGGATCAGCCGTTCGGCCCGCACCGTGAGGTTGATGGCCGCTGCCAGCCCGACCGCCTCGACCAGACGGGCTGCCGTATCACGCGCATTCGGGCGCGCTTCTTGCCCCGGACGCAAACGCAGGCGCTGGGCATAGGGCCCGACAACCATGGTTTGCGTGCCAATCGCAATGGTGCGTTCAATGTCTGCAACAGGTTTGCGGACATTGGCGGCGATACGGTCTTTTTCGGTCATCAGTTTGCGGCAGGTTCGTCGGTTGGCTCGAACAGAGCCATCGGCGCGCCGGGCATAATGGTGGAGATGGCGTGTTTATAGACCAGTTGCGAATGGCCGTCGCGGCGCAGCAATACGCAAAAATTATCGAACCAAGTCACAACGCCTTGCAGCTTGACGCCGTTGACGAGAAAAATTGTTAAAGGGATTTTGTGCTTGCGCACATAGTTGAGGAAAGTGTCCTGCAGATTTTGCGCCCGTTCACCGGCCATCTCATCACCTCTTGTTCTTGCCGGACTTTTTTGGTTCCGGATTTCATTGATAGTCTGGATACGTCTCATAAACCGATTAGATCAGAATTACGCTCTTTTTACGGCTGATTGGCAAGTGGACCAAAAGGCGCAAGAGGATCAAATAACAGGCATATGATGACAATGTGATAAAACCACCCCGATCCTTGGCGGTTAGTCGACACCAAGGCCTTTCAATTTGCGGTGCAAAGCCGAGCGTTCCATGCCGACAAATTCGGATGTGCGCGAAATATTGCCGCCGAACCTGCCGATTTGTGCCACCAGATATTCGCGTTCGAACAATTCGCGCGCCTCGCGCAACGGCAAAGCCATCAGCTTTTCGCCACCCTCGCCATTTGGCATCGCAGGCACCATTGCCCCCACATCGGGTGGGAGCAGATCGGCTGTGATCTCGTCATGCCCCTCGCCCGTCGACAGGATCAACAAACGTTCCACAGTGTTGCGCAACTGGCGGATATTGCCGGGCCAGTCATAGGATTGCAGCACCGCCATCGCGTCATTGGTGATGATGCGCGCGGGCAAACCGTCGCGCGTGCCCAGTTGGCTGATGAAATGCGAGATCAGCGCAGGCACATCCTCGCGCCGGTCGGCCAAAGACGGGACACGCACCGGCACCACATTCAGGCGATGCAGCAAATCCTCGCGGAAACGGCCCACGGCGATTTCATGGGCCAGATCGCGGGCTGTCGATGAAATCACCCGCACATCCACCTGCACTTTGGTGCTGCCACCGACACGGTTGAAGGTTTGTTCGACCAGCACCCGCAAAATCTTGCCCTGGGTGACCAGCGGCATATCGCTGACTTCATCGAGATAAAGCGTCCCGCTATGGGCCTCTTCCAAGGCGCCGATCTGGCTGATACGGCCCTGCGCATCTTCGACGCCGAACAAAGCGGCTTCGACCGTATCGGGGTTCATGGTTGCGGCATTGATGACCAGAAACGGGCTGTTGCCACGGCTGGAATGGGCATGGATCTGGCGCGCTACCAATTCCTTGCCGGATCCGGGTGGACCGGAAATCATGACCCTTGCATTGGTATTGGCCACTTTGTCGATGGTCGAACGCAATTGATTGGTTGCGAAAGCCTGTCCGATAATGTCGCTGGTCTGCACATTGCGGGTTTTGAGTTCGCGCACCTCGCGTTTGAGATTGGAAGTCTCGATTGCCCGATCGGCCACCAGCAGCAAACGGTCGGCCTTGAACGGCTTTTCGATAAAATCATAGGCGCCGCGCTTGATGGCCGACACGGCTGTTTCGATATTGCCATGACCCGAAATCATCACAACGGGTAAATCCGGGTGTTGTTCCTTGATCACATCGAGCAATTGCAACCCGTCAAGCCGCGAGCCCTGTATCCAGATATCGAGAAAAACCAGACTGGGACGGCGCTGGCCGATGGCTGCAAGAGCCTCGTCGGCATTGGCCGCCGTGCGGGCCGAATGGCCCTCGTCTTCCAGAATACCGGCAACCAGATCGCGGATGTCGGCTTCGTCATCAATGATCAGAATATCTGCGCTCATGACGGGGTATGTTCCATGCTGGGTGCTGTCTCGGTTTTGGTCTCGATAGGGAACCAGAGCCTGACACAGGCCCCGCGTTGCTGGTCCATGCGGTCAAGCAATTCGATACCCCCGCCATGGTCTTCCAGAATTTTGCCGACAATCGCCAGCCCCAAACCCGTGCCGGAACTGCGGGTGGTCATATAGGGTTCGAGCAATCGGGTGCGCGATTCAACCGGAAAACCTATGCCGTTGTCAGTCACATCAATCATGATGCGGTCTTCCGAAGTGGCAATGACACATCAATTTGGCCGATAAACGACGTATCATCGCTATCAACCGCGAAAGCGGCGACCGATTCCGTGGCGTTTTTGATGATATTGGTCAAAGCTTGCGACAGCAGACGCCGGTCGAAATGGGCGGTCACTATCTGGGAGGGCAAATGTTCGACAATCTGGATTTCGGGATTGCCGACCCGCATCAGGAAGAGGACCTGCCGGATTGTGCTCGACAGATCGTCACTTTCGGGAAGCGGTTTCGGCATGCGGGCGAAAGAGGAAAATTCGTCGACCATCCGCTTGATGTCATCAACCTGCCGGATGATCGTATCGGTGCATTGATCAAAAATTTCGCGGTCCTGCACGATCACTTTGCCATATTTGCGGCGGATGCGTTCGGCCGACAGCTGGATCGGGGTCAGCGGATATTTGATCTCATGGGCAATGCGACGCGCCACATCGGCCCAGTCCGAACTTCGCTGTGCGGTAATCAGATCGGAAATATCATCCAGCGTCATCACCGCCCCCTCGCCCGAATGCGAGCCGTGTTCGGATGAAATGCGGACGCTCAATACGCGTTCGCGCTTCTGGCGGTTCCAGTCGATTTCTCCGGCGGCATCGCCCGAGCGCGACGAGACCGCTTCAAGGTAAAGCGGGGCCAATTCGGGCGCGATATCGGTAATCGGCGAGCCGATCAATTCGGAGGGTTCGCTGTCAAGCAGACGGGCGGCTTCGGGATTGACCACCGTGATCAAACCGCCGGAATCAAGCCCGATCACGCCGGCGGGAACCCCCGACAGTACCGCTTCGGTAAAGCGGCGGCGGCGGTCGATCAATTCGTTGGCAACAATCAGATTTTCGCGCTGCAATCGCAATTCCGAGGTCATTTTGTTGAAGGTTTCGCCCAAATGGCCCAAATCGCCCTCGCGGCGCGACACTTCCACCTCGACATCATAATTGCCGGTGGCCACCGCATCGGTCGCGTCGATCAGGCGACGGATCGGGGTTACCAGACGATTGGCAAAATTCAAGCCCAGCAAAGCCGCAGACAGCAGCAAGATGATCGAGACAACCGCATACATACTGGCAAAGGCAATTTGAACATCCAGTTTTCGCTTGGTCAACGCATCATAATATTCGGATGCCGCTTCCGCTTGGCGCGGGAAATCGAGTGCGAGTTGATCAACCCCGCGCGCGACCACCAAATAGGTGTCCTTGAAAGCCGGAATTTTCAAAATGGCACGGAAGATGTTGTTATCCTTGGGGATCAGGCACCATGCTTCCAGATCGTCGGCGGCTTTCATGTCCTCGACTGACGGCATCTGGAAGCCATCGGTCTCTTTCAATTCGATTTTTTCAACAATCGAGCCGTCCGCGCGGATCAGCATGGTGATCGGAAAACCCAGAAAGGCCGAGCGGGAACGCATGAATTCGTGAAAAAACACACGGTTTTGCTCGAAAGCCGGACGCACGCGGGCCAGATCGGAGGCCATCAGGTTGATTTCACGGCCAATCGCACGGCATTGCAATTCGCGGAACGAGCGGGCGACCTCGACCGATGTGGTCAGCAATTCCTGCACATAGCGTCCAAAGGAGATATCAATACCTCGTTCGAGCGTAAGCCATCCCATCGCCGCCACCAGAATGGCCGGAATGCCTGCGGTAAACACGAACAGACCGACAATGCGGGCATGCAGACCGGCAGCAGCCTGCCCTGCCCTGCGGGCCCGAAACAGCTTGATCCCTTCCGCCAACACGAAGATGACGAGAATGAAGATCAGCACGCCATTCGCGATAAAGAGACTGTTGACCAGATCGCGGGTGACGATAATCGGCACCATGCCAGCCAAAACCATGAAGGTTGCAAGTGCCGACAGCAGCGCCAAACCAACGGTTGTGACGACAGCCATCAGCCACCAGCGCGTCGAACGGGAGGACTTGTTTCCCGCTTTGGCTGTTTGAAGTGCGGGTACCGTTTGGGTCTCAGGTCCGGACATCAAGAATCATGCACTTTCGTCTGCGACAGTCATACGTTGCAATAAAGCAATACTGCTTCACACGAAAGCACTAACTGTCAACGCAGCGTTCTGACAACCGGCAATTCCAGATCCCTGATCTTTTTGCGCAGCGTATTGCGGTTAAGACCCAGCATTTCGGCTGCTTTGATCTGGTTGCCGCGGGTTGCAGCCAGCGACACGGTGATCAACGGCGCTTCCAGCTCGCGCAGGATGCGGTGATACAGGCCGGGAGGCGGTATATCATTGCCGAATTGGGCAAAATAAATCTCGAGATATTGTTCAACGGATTCCGCCAAAGTCAGTGGCTGGCTGTGCTGTTTGGGCTCTACACCCTCTGCGGCATAGGACTCGGGCTCCGCCAATTCCGCTTCGATCAGCGATTCCACAATGGTTTCTTGCGGATAAAGGGCAGCCAGACGGCGCACCAGATTTTCCAGCTCGCGGATATTGCCCGGCCAGCGGTGACGCTTGAGCCGGTCCAGTGCGGCCACATCAATCTGTTTGCGCGGCAGGCCTTCCTTTTCGGCGATGGTGAAGAAATGCCTGACCAGATCGGGGATATCCTCGCTGCGCTCGCGCAAGGGCGGCAGACGCAACGGCACCACATTCAGGCGGAAAAACAAATCCTCGCGGAACAGGCCTTGCCGGATCGCTCCTCGCAAATCCTTGTTGGTGGCCGCGACAATCCGCACATTGGTTTTGATCGGCGTGCGCCCGCCCACAGTCGTATATTCGCCCTGCTGCAACACCCGCAACAGACGTGTCTGGGCATCCATCGGCATATCGCCGATTTCATCGAGAAACAGCGTGCCGCCCTCGGCCTGCTCGAACCGGCCCGAAGCGCGGTTGAGCGCACCGGTGAACGAGCCTTTTTCATGGCCGAACAATTCGCTTTCGATCAGATCACGCGGAATCGCCGCCATATTGACCGGCACAAACGGACCACGGCGACGCTTGCCGTAATCATGCAAGGCGCGGGCAACCAGTTCTTTGCCCGTGCCGGATTCGCCCATGATCATCACGGTCAGATCGGTCTGCATCAAACGGGCAAGGGCCCGATAGAGTTCCTGCATGGCCGGCGAACGGCCAACCAGCGGAATATCATCCGGGTGATCGGGATCTTCATGCACAGCCGATTTCGGACGGCTCATCGCACGTCCGACAATGGCGATCAATTCCTTGAGATCGAAGGGTTTTGGCAGATATTCATAAGCACCACGCTCGCTGGCGCGAATGGCGGTCATAAAGGTGTTTTGCGCGCTCATCACAATGATCGGAACATCGGGGCGCACTTTTTTGATGCGGGGAACCAGATCGAAGCCGTTTTCATCGGGCATGACCACATCGGTGATAATCAGATCACCCTCGCCCGCCGCGGCCCAGCGATAGAGCGTGCCCGCCTGCCCCGTTGTGCGTACCTCGTAGCCAGCACGCCCCAATGCCTGTGACAGCACGGTGCGGATTGCGGCGTCGTCGTCAGCTACCAAAATTGTGCCTTGCGGCATCCTATATCTCCGTCTCAGCCGTGCGACCATCGCGGGCGATATGCATGGGCATCAGAATCCGGAATGTCGTCCGTCTCGGAACCGTATCAAACTCGATCACGCCGCCATGGTCTCCAATGATCTTTGCAACCAATGCAAGACCGAGGCCACTTCCCGAATTCTTGGTCGAGAAGAACGGCTCGAACAGATTTCGGGTCAGCTCGGATGGAATCCCCGGGCCGTTGTCACGCACGCAGATTTCAAGCGGCAATGCGACTTTTCCCGGCCGCCCGTTCACGCTCATCCGCACACCGGGCCGAAACGCCGAGGTCAGCTCGATGGTGCCGTCTACTGTATCACGGCCAATCGCTTCTGCCGCATTTTTAACCAGGTTGAGGAAAACCTGCACAAGCTGATCGCGGTTGCCCATCATCGGAGGCAAGGAAGGATCATAGGATTCACTGAAACGGATATGGCGGGCAAAGCCGGACATCGCCAGCTTTTTGACGTGTTCGAGCACCGAATGGATGTTGACCGGCTCCTGCTGCAACGGCCTTCCATCGGCAAAATCCTCGAAACGGTCGACCAGCGTGACAATCCGGTCGGTTTCGTCGCAAATCAGCTGGGTCAGTTCGCGGTCCTCGTCGGATGCCGAGAGTTCGAGTAATTGCGCGGCCCCGCGAATTCCCGAAAGCGGGTTCTTGATTTCATGGGCCAGCATCGATCCCATTGCCGAGATCGAGCGCACTGCCCCTCTATGCGTCAGTTGTCTGTCTATTTTTTCAGCAATTGTCTTTTCTTGAAGCACAATGACAACCTCTTCCTGATTATCACCCGTGGGCGCAATGAACACATCGACGATCCGGTCCAGCCCGATACGGGGTGTGCCGAGATCGATCCGGTATTCATTATAGCTTCCGCCGCTGTTTCGGGCCGCCTGCACCAATTCCAGAACAGGCGAGCCGAAAGGCAGCAATTGTTTCAAAAACAGCCGTTTGAGCATGCTGCGGCTGGTCTGGAAGAAGGCTTCGGCCGCCGAATTGGCCTCGATCACCTGATCCGACTGGTTCACAACCATCACAGGCAAAGGCAGCAAGCCAATAATGGCTTCCGCGCGCATGGATTGGATGGGTGGGAGTGGCTCGCTCATTGGCTCATCCTTGCTCGCTCAAATCACTAGAAACAGGCCTTGGCTTTTGTGTGGCGAAAACAAGAGCAAGCAAGGATCGGACCTCTTGCGGGTCGGTGCTGGTCACAAGGCGCAAACGATGGGCGGGTGTGAAGGCCAATGGGTCGGCATTGTGTTCGGCATAGGCGGCCAGATGTTTGCGGGCGTGACGAATACCCATGGCGTGGCCGTAAACTGCCAACAGGCTGTCATAATGCTCCAATGCCGCCGCCGATTTGATGTGCAACGGGTGATCGGGCATGGTTAGGGCCCCGTCTTGCAGTCCGCGCGCAATATCGCCGACCAGCCAGGGTTGCCCCATTGCCGCGCGGCCGATCATCACACCATCGGCCCCGGATTGGGCCAGCATGGCGCGGGCATCATGAAGCGTGTGCCCGTCGCCATTGACCAGAACGGGGATGGAAACCGCCTGTTTGACAGCCGCAACCGCCGTCCAATCGGCTTGCCCCTTGTAAAACTGGCAACGGGTGCGACCGTGAACGGTCACCAGTGCCACACCGGCCTGTTCGGCCCGCTTGGCCAGTTCGGGAGCATTCAATGATTGATGATCCCAACCCAGCCGCATTTTGACAGTGACCGGAATCTTGACCGCCGAAACACAGGCCTCGATCAACCGCAAAGCGTGATCGAGATCGCGCATCAGGGCCGATCCGGCCTCGCCGCCCGTCACTTTTTTGGCGGGGCAGCCCATATTGATATCCACCACGGCCGCGCCCGAGGCTTCCGACATCCTCGCCGCTTCGCCCATCCAATGCGGATCACAGCCCGCCAATTGCACGATATGCGGATCAACGCCCTGCCCCTCGGCCCGCAGCACGGATTCATGATCGCCCAGCACCAGCTGATCCGACGCCACCATTTCCGACACGACCATCGCCGCACCGAACCGCCGCGCAATCCGGCGAAAGCCGATATCACTGACACCCGACATCGGCGCGACAGCCGTGCAGCCATCAAGTTGGAGGGGGCCGATTTTTAACGCGGGCACTGCCATCGGGGCTGTCTCGTTGATCATGGGTCGGGCCAGAGGCCCGATGAGGCCTTTCTCATATCGCATTTTTTGCAGTGCGGCAAAATGAGTTGCATAAAACCGGACCGAAACAACAGCTGTCGCGTTTCCCTTATTGACCGGACCGGTTTTCCGCGACATCACACACAGCATGACGATGCATGAACACCATAGCCAAACATCAGTGCCGCTTGTTCTTGTCGCTGCAGGGCGCGGACATCGGGCCGGCGAAGGTTTGCCAAAGCAATACCGTTTGCTGGCGGGCGTTCCGGTTCTGGTGCATACGCTCAACGCCGTGCTGTCGGATGCGCGGATCGGGCCTGTGCAATGCGTCATCCATCCCGATGATCTGACACTTTACCAAGCCTGCATCGACCAACTTGACCATGCCGCCCAAACACGGCTTCTGCCTGCGGTCCCGGGCGGGCAAACCCGTCAGGAATCTGTGAAAGCCGGATTGGAAGCCCTTTGCCTCACCGCAGGGGCCGAACACCGCCCTTTCGCCCCGGTGCTGATCCATGATGCGGCGCGACCGTTTGTGTCAGCCGATCTGCTCGAACGGGCTATGACAATGGCCGCCCATCCTGTGGCTGCTATACCTGCCTTAGCGGTGACAGATACACTGAAATGGGTGGATGAGGACGGCCGTGTCGGCGGCACCGCCGAGCGATCAAGGTTGCGCGCTGTTCAGACCCCGCAGGTGTTCGGTTTTGCCCCGTTGCTTGCCGCACATCGCCAAGCAGCCCTTGCAGGTCAGAATGATCTCACCGACGATGCCGCCGTGATGGAGCAAGCCGGCCATCGGGTGCATTTTTTTGCGGGCGATCCCGACAATATCAAACTGACGCTGGAGCAAGATTTCCGCATGGCAGAGGCAAAAATGCAGGCTGCGATGATTCCCGTGACCGGCTTGGGTTATGATGTCCACGCCTTTACCACCGGCGACCATGTCTGGCTTGGCGGCGTCAAAATTGCCCATGATCGCGGCGTGCGCGCCCATTCGGACGGCGATGTGATCCTGCACGCCTTGACCGATGCGCTGCTGGGGGCTTTGGCCGATGGCGATATCGGCCAGCACTTCCCGCCCTCGGACGAACAATGGCGCGGGGCGTCATCAGACCGCTTTGTGCAATTTGCCGTAGATCGCATCCATCAGCGCGGCGGGCGTTTGGTGCATGTCGACATCACGCTGGTCTGCGAAACCCCGCGTCTGGGGCCGCATCGCACCGATATCCTCGGTGTGCTCAGTCGCTTATGCGGTTTGCCAACCACAAAAATTGGTTTAAAAGCAACGACATCGGAAAAAATGGGCTTTGCCGGACGCGGTGAAGGATTGGCAGCGCAAGCCATTGCGACTGTTCTGTTGCCGGAATGAGTGGGGAGTAAACATGTTTGAAGTCGAATTGAGAAACCGCGCCGCCGACCTGCTCACCAAATGCCGCGCCAAAGGCGTGCGAATTGCCACCGTCGAAAGCTGCACCGGCGGATTGGTTGCAGCCGTTCTCACCGATATTGCCGGCTCTTCCGACGTGTTTGACCGTGGCTTTGTCACCTATTCAAACGATTCCAAAACCGCTCTGGTCGGCGTTCCTGCCGAATTGATCGCAGAACACGGGTCAGTCAGCCGCGATGTGGCCATCGCCATGGCCGAAGGCGGTTTGGCCCGTTCGAAATCCACATTGGTGGTTGCCATCACCGGCGTCGCCGGACCGGGCGGCGGCACCAGCCAAAAACCCGTCGGCCTCGTCCACTTCGCCCTCGCCGCCCAAGGCAAGGAAACAGTCCACCAACGCTGTCTGTTCGGCGATCTGGGTCGTAAATCAGTACGGCAATCCTCGATCCATCAGGCGCTGGATATGTTTGAAGCGGCACTTTGATGTTGAATAGGATTTAGGCTCTTTCAGCCATTCACTGCTTCGGGACAAATAATAAGACATAGGTAACAGCCAAAAGGGCGGTCATGACAATAGATGGGGAAATATAGCCCCCCCTACCCGTAAATCTTCCCCGCCCGCTGCTCGAACGCTTCCGAGAACTTGCGGAAGGCTTTGTCGAACATCGCGCCCATCAGCAAGCCGAGCATGCGGTTTTTGAATTCGTAGTCGATGTAAAATGACACTTTGCAGCCTGTATCCGACGGGTCGAAATGCCAGCGGTTGTCGAGGTGGCTGAACGGGCCTTCGAGATAGCTGACCAGAATATCCATGCTGTCGGGCACCAGCGTCACGCGGCTGGTAAAGGTTTCCCGCACGGATTTGTAGCCGACGCTCATATCCGCAACCATCACCTGCTGGCCCGCCTCGTTGGTCAGGCGACGGCGGATGGTCAGGCCTTCGCACAGCGGCAGGAATTGCGGATAGGCCTCGATGTCGGCGACCAGATCGAACATCTGTTGCGGGGTGAAACGGACCTCGCGCGAGGATTGGAAGCTGGGCATGTCAGCGCGCCGCAACCACTGGTGATTGGGCCAGACGGGCCGCCTTGAGCTTGGCAAAATCCTCGCCCGCATGGTGTGACGAGCGCGTCAACGGCGTCGAGGAGACCAGCAAGAACCCCTTGGTATAGGCCACGGTTTCATAGGCCTTGAATTCGTCGGGGGTAACAAAACCCAACACAGGATGGTGCTTTTTGGTGGGCTGCAAATATTGGCCGATGGTGAGGAAATCGACATCGGCCGAGCGCAGATCATCCATCAATTGCAGCACTTCGTTGCGCTCCTCGCCCAAGCCGACCATGATGCCGGACTTGGTGAAAATGCCGGAATCCAGCTCTTTTACGCGCTGCAACAGACGGATCGAATGGAAATAGCGCGCCCCGGGCCGCACGGTCAGATAGTTGGAGGCCACCGTTTCCAGATTGTGGTTGAACACATCGGGCTTGGCCGCCACCACGACTTCCAGAGCGCCCTCTTTGCGCAGGAAATCGGGGGTCAGAATTTCGATTGTTGTCCCGGGTGCCGCAAGGCGGATGGCGCGGATGGTGCGGGCAAAATGTTCGGCCCCGCCGTCGGCCAGATCGTCGCGGTCAACGGATGTGATGACCACATGATGCAGCTTGAGTTTGGCAACCGCATCGGCCACATGCTCTGGCTCCAGCGCATCAAGCGCATTGGGCATGCCGGTTTTGACATTGCAGAACGAGCAGGCACGGGTGCAGGTGTCACCCATGATCATGAAGGTGGCGTGCTTTTTCTCCCAGCACTCGCCGATATTGGGGCAGCTTGCCTCCTCGCAAACGGTAACGAGTTTGTGCTCTTTCACAATCGCATGGGTTTCGGCCCATTTGGGCGAACCGGGGGCTTTGACCCTGATCCAGTCCGGCTTTTGCATCATCGGCTGGTCGGCCCGATGGGCCTTTTCGGGATGGCGCACAGAGGAAGCCGCCTTTTTGCGCGGATCCTTGTTGAGCAGGTCAATCACCGTGGCCATAGGACACTCGTTTCGCTGGGTTTGCTGATCGGATATTCCCGATCAGATAGGGCAAGAGCCGGAAAAAAGCCAGTCAGACAAAAGCCGTCCCTCCCCGCTCTCAGGCGTGGATCACCCGACCATAGGCATCGAGCACGCTTTCATGCATCATTTCCGACAGGGTCGGATGCGGGAACACCGTATGCATCAGATCCTCTTCGGTGGTTTCCAGCGTCATGGCCACGACATAGCCCTGAATCAATTCGGTCACTTCCGCGCCGATCATATGCGCGCCCAGCAATTTACCGGTTTTGGCATCGAATACGGTTTTGACCATGCCTTCCGGCTCGCCCAAGGCAATCGCCTTGCCGTTGCCGATGAAGGAGAAGCGGCCCACTTTGGTGGTATAGCCCTGCTCTTTCGCCTTGGCTTCGGTCAAACCGACGGAAGCCACTTGCGGGTGGCAATAGGTGCAGCCGGGGATTTTCAGCTTGTCCATCGGGTGCACATGCAGGCCCTTGATGCCTTCGATACAGATCACACCCTCGTGCTCGGCCTTGTGCGCCAGCATGGGCGGGCCTGCGACATCGCCGATGGCATAAATGCCGGCAATATTGGTGTGGCCGAGGCCGTCAGTCACCACGCAACCGCGATCAGTTTTGACACCCAAGGCCTCGAGGCCGAGATTTTCGATATTGCCGACCACGCCGACAGCCGAAATCAACCGGTCTGCCGTGATCTCGGTGGTCGCACCCTTTTCATCCTGAATGGTGGCGGTCACGCTGTCCGCACCCTTTTTGACGCCCAGCACCTTGGCACCGGACAGGATTTTAATGCCCTGTTTTTCAAAGCTCTTGCGGGCCAAGGCTGCGATTTCCGCATCCTCGACCGGCAGAATCTGGTTCATCACTTCCACCACGGTCACATCCGCGCCCATGGTGCGGTAGAACGAGGCGAATTCGATGCCGATTGCGCCCGAGCCCATCACAATCAGTGATTTCGGCATGGTTTTGGGCACCATGGCTTCGAAATAGGTCCAGATCAGGTTTTTGTCCGGCTCGATGCCCGGCAGCACGCGCGGACGCGCACCTGTGGCGACGATGATGTGCTTGGCCTTGTAGACGCCCTCGCCCAGCACGCCTTTCGGAATGGGGTTTTGCGGCTCCACCACCGGCTTGGTGGACTTGCCGACCGAGACTTCACCCACTTTGGTGATCTTGGCTTCACCCCAGATCACATCGACCTTGTTCTTCTTCATCAAAAACGCGACGCCGCCATTGAGCTGTTGCGACACGCCGCGCGAGCGTTTGACCACATCGGCGACATTGACGCTCATCGAGCCATTCAGGGTCAGGCCGTAATCCTTGGCATGGGTGGCATAGTGATAGATTTCAGCCGAGCGCAGCAGCGCTTTGGTCGGAATACAACCCCAATTCAGGCAAATACCGCCCAGATGCTCGCGTTCCACCAAAGCGGTTTTGAAACCCAGTTGGGCCGAACGGATCGCCGACACATAGCCACCCGGACCACCACCGATAATCAGGACATCATAAACCGCATCAGACATGACCGCTGCTC
>CAIYZJ010000153.1 GCA_903930675.1 uncultured Hyphomicrobiales bacterium | reverse complement strand
CCGAATTTCGGCCGCAAGTCGCTGAACGAAATCAAGGAAGTGCTGGCTGGCATGGGTCTGCATCTGGGGATGGATGTGGCCGGTTGGCCGCCTGAAAACATCGAAGAGCTGGCCAAGCGCTTCGAAGAACATTATTGAGAGATCAAACCGGCGACGGAGCGGGGCAACCCGCTTTGATCGCTTAATGAAGACGGGCGTCCCTTGGCACGGCGGCCGTAAAAAGTAGGAGAGAGCCATGCGTCACGGATTTAGAGGTCGCCGGTTTAACCGGACGAGCGAGCACCGCAAAGCGATGTTTGCAAATATGTGTCAGGCACTGATCAAGCACGAGCAGATTGTGACCACTCTGCCAAAGGCCAAAGATCTGCGCCCTGTCATCGAAAAGCTGATCACCCTCGGCAAGCGCGGCGATTTGCATGCGCGTCGTCAGGCCATTTCGCAGATCAAGGACGTCGTGTTGGTCCGCAAGCTGTTCGAAGTGCTCGGCCCGCGCTACAAGGACCGTCACGGCGGCTATTCGCGCGTCATGAAGGCCGGCTTCCGTTACGGCGACAATGCGCCGATGGCTGTGATCGAATTCGTTGACCGCGATGTGGATGCACGCGGCAAGGATTCGGGTCCGACCATGAAGGATCATGTGGAAGACGAGGCCTGATCGGCCCGCCATTCCGGCAATGAAAAGGCAGCTTCGGCTGCCTTTTTTTGTTTTTGCCCCTGTGTGCACTCCACACTTCCACCTTTTTTCATCCCCATATCATGCTAAATCAATCAGGCAGAGTGAATCAGACTGCGTGATAAGTGTGCCGGAACAAGGATGTTGACGATGCCGTTCGTGAAACAGCTTCTTTTGCGTGCCGTGGTGATGTGTCTTGTGTTCGCACCCTTGACCGGGCTTCACGCCCAAACCGTGCCTGCCACGCGCGGCGAGATGAAACTGACGTTTGCACCCGTGGTCAAACGGGTCTCGCCCGCCGTGGTCAATGTCTATGGCTCGCGGGTCGAAAAGACCGCCATCAATCCTTTGCTGAACGATCCGGTGTTCCGCCAGTTTTTCGGCGGGCAATTCCCGCAGCGCGACCGTGTCCAGCGCTCGGCCGGTTCGGGCGTGATCGTCGATGCCTCCGGTCTGATTGTGACCAACCACCATGTGATCAAGGACATGACCGAATTACGGGTGTCCCTGTCCGACCGGCGCGAATTTGCCGCCACTGTGGTGCTGCAAGATCCGCGCAGCGATCTCGCCGTGCTGAAAATCAAGGCCGATACGCCGTTGCAGGCGGTGGAATGGGGCGATGCCGACCGGTTGGAAGTGGGTGACTTTGTCATGGCCATCGGCAATCCGTTCGGTGTCGGGCAAACCGTGACGCAGGGCATTGTCTCGGCTCTGGCGCGGACGGTGGCCGGTGTCGGGGATTACCAGTTCTTCATCCAGACCGATGCGGCGATCAATCCGGGCAATTCGGGCGGGGCTTTGGTCGATACCGACGGGCGTCTGGTGGGAATCAATACCGCGATTTTCTCGCAATCGGGCGGCAGCCACGGAATCGGCTTTGCCATTCCGGTCGGCATGGTGCGGGTGGTGGTGGCTTCGGTCAAGGCGGGGCATAAAAGCGTCAAGCGTCCGTGGTTCGGGGCGGCTTTGCAGACCGTGACACCGGAATTGACCGAAGCCCTCGGTCTGGATCGCCCGCAAGGCGTGTTGGTTGCCTCTGTCCAGTCCTTCGGTCCGGCTTTCGACGCGGGGATCAGACAAGGCGATATCATCACCTCGCTTGATGGCGTGATGCTGGAAGATATCGAGGCCTTCGGCTTCCGCTTTGCCACGAAATTATTGGGCGGCCACACCAAAATCGGCTTGCGGCGCGGCAAATCCAACCTCTCTGTGTCACTGGCCTTGGCGGCTGCACCCGAAACCAAGCCGCGTGACGAATTGACCCTCAAAGGCCGCTGGCCGCTGGCAGGGGCGACGGTGATGACGCTGTCACCCGCTGTGGCCGATGATCTGGCCATTGATGGCGTGCAGGAAGGCGTTGCGGTTGCCGATGTCGCGTCCAATTCACCCGCTGCCAATCTGGGACTGGCCAAAGGCGATGTGATTGTCAGCGTCGAAGGGCAGGCTGTCACCACCAGCAAGGGGCTGGAGGCACTGGCCAAGACGCGGCAATATTACTGGCCGCTGGTGGTGGTGCGCCGTGGCGAACGGATCACCTCCAAGGTGGGTGGCTGATGGCCAATCTGTTCGGCATTGATCCCGCGGACAGGTCCAAACCGGGCCAGCCTTTGGCCGACCGGATGCGTCCGGCCCATCTCGGCGAGGTGGTCGGGCAGGATCATCTGGTCGGCGATGGCGGCGCACTGTCCCGCCTGATCGATGCCGGTTCGCTCGGCTCGCTGATTTTCTGGGGACCGCCGGGCACCGGAAAAACCACCGTGGCGCGTCTGCTGGCAGGTGCGACAACCCTGTATTTCGAGCCGCTCTCGGCGATTTTTTCGGGTGTGGCCGACCTCAAGAAGATTTTCGAGGCTGCCCGTATCCGTCGCGGCGAGGGACAATCGACCTTGTTGTTTGTCGACGAGATCCACCGTTTCAACCGCTCGCAGCAGGATGCCTTTCTGCCGGTGATGGAAGATGGCACCGTCACGCTGGTGGGGGCGACAACCGAGAACCCGTCTTTCGCGCTCAACGCGGCTTTGCTGTCGCGCGCGCGGGTGCTGACCTTCCGTGCGCTGGGCGAGCAGGATATTCTCGACCTTCTGGCGCGTGCCGAGACTGTTCAAGCCAAAGCCCTGCCGCTGGATGAAGCCGCACGGGTTGCACTGGCGCGCATGGCCGATGGCGATGGCCGTGCGGCTTTGACCTTGGCCGAGGAAATCTGGCGGGCGGCGCGGGTAGGCGAGGTGTTCGACACCGCCGGACTGGTCGAAATCGTCCAGCGTCGCGCCCCGATCTATGACAAGAGCGAGGATGGCCATTACAATCTGATTTCGGCCCTGCACAAATCCATTCGCGGATCGGACCCCGATGCCGCACTCTACTGGCTGGCGCGGATGCTGGACGCGGGCGAAAATCCGCTGTTTCTGGCCCGCCGTCTGGTGCGGATGGCGTCGGAAGATATCGGGCTGGCCGATCCGCAGGCTTTGCTGATCGCGCAAGCGGGCAAAGAGAGTTTTGAATTTCTGGGCTCGCCCGAAGGCGAATTGGCACTGGCGCAGGTCGCCGTCTATCTGGCCACCGCCCCCAAATCCAATGCCGTCTATGTCGCATGGAAACAGGCTTTGGCCAAAGCGCGCTCGTCAGGCTCGCTGATGCCGCCCAAAACCATTCTGAACGCCCCCACCAAGCTGATGAAGCAGGAAGGCTACGGGGCCGATTACGCCTATGACCATGATGCCCCCGATGCTTTTTCGGGACAAAATTATTTTCCCGAACAGATCGGGCGGCAGAGTTTTTACGAGCCGGTCGAGCGCGGGTTCGAGCGCGAAATCAAAAAGCGGCTCGATTACTGGTCGCGGCTGCGGGCCGAGCGCCAAAAATCCGGGCGTGAGAAATCCTGACACAATCCTATTCGGGCAGCACGCGGGCAGGGATGTCGTCTTTGGAGAAAAATTCAGGCCTGTTGCGGCGGCTCAGGCTCCAGCTCATCTGGGCAAAGGGCAGGATGAACAGGCCTGCCAGCGCACCATAGGCCACAGCCCCCTTTAGAGCCGCCAGCACGGCCATGACCGACATCAGCAGTGTTGTTGACGCTCCCAATAGAACCGTGGCGTAATAGACCGGCGCTGTCTTGCCTGCGATGCAGACCACGCGCGGATTGGCCGCCTCGGTCCGCGTGATCAGATCACCGACAAAACGGACATAATCGGCATCCTGCCGGTCGACATGCACATAGCTTTTCCAGTTGAGATTGGTCAGCGACAGGTTGCGACCCGCTTTGTCGGTCATTTTGAGCCGGAACCCCTGCCACACCACGCTTTTGGGCTCATAGGTCAGGCGGATCACCGCTATGTCACGCAAGGCCCAGTTCTCGACCTTGCGGCCGGTGTCGATCACCAGCGTTTCGCCGTCGAGCCGAAAGCAGACTTCTCCGCCGAAAGGGCGCGGGCGATGGCGATAGTTCCATTCTTCGTGCTGTGTCATGCCGTGGTTTGTCATGCCGTGCTGTGTCATGCAATGAGGGATGCCGTGCTTTGGCCTGATTGGCAAGAGGGGGGAGCGCTGATCCCGTTCGGCTTTACTCAGCGCAGCAGCATTTTCATGCCCTGATCCAGCCCGTCCAGCGTCAGCGGCACCATGCGGCCTTCCAGCAGGGTCAGCAGCATTTGGGTGGACTGGCTATAGGTCCAGTGCGGTTGCGGTACCGGATTGATCCAGATGGTTTTGGGGAAATGGTCAAGCAGCCGCTTGATCCAGACCGATCCGGCCTCCTCGTTCCAATGTTCGACCGAGCCTCCCGGCATGGCGATTTCATAGGGACTCATCGCGCCGTCACCGACAAACACCACTTTGTAATCATTGGGGAAGGTGCGGATCACATCCCATGTCGGGGTGGTTTGCTCATGGCGGCGGCGGTTGTTTTTCCAGAGCCGCTCATAGGGGCAGTTGTGGAAGTAGAAAAACTCCAGATGCTTGAATTCGGAACTGACCGCCGAAAACAGCTCCTCGACCCGCTCGATATGATAATCCATCGAGCCGCCGACATCGAGAAACAGCAAGACCTTGATGGCATTGCGCCGTTCGGGCCGCATGCGGACATCGAGAAAGCCCTTTTCCGCCGTGCCGCGAATGGTGTTGTCGAGATCCAGCTCTTCGGCCGAACCGGTACGGGCAAAACGCCTGAGCCGCCGCAAGGCAATTTTGATGGCGCGGGTGCCCAACTCGACATTGTCGTCGAGATCCTTGAACTCGCGCTTGTCCCACACCTTGATGGCCGAGAAATTGCGGTTGCCCTCCTGGCCGATGCGGATGCCCTCTTTATGGGTGCCATAGGCGCCGAACGGCGAGGTGCCCGCGGTGCCGATCCATTTGCTGCCGCCCTGATGGCGTCCCTTCTGCTCTTTCAGCCGTTCGGCCAAGGTCTCCCAAAGCTTGTCCCAGCCCAAGGCCTTGATGGCCTCGCGCTCTTTGGGGTCGAGATGGCGCTCGGCCAGTTTTTCGAGCCATTCCTTGGGGATATCGGTGTCTTCAAACGCGTCGCCGGACTTGGTTATCGCTTTGAAATGGCTTGAAAACACCCGGTCGAAGCGATCCAGAAACCGCTCGTCCTTCACCAGACAGGAGCGCGAGAGATAATAGAAATCCTCGACCGAGCGTGCAGCCAGATCCTTGTCCAGCCCTTCCAGCAAGGTCAGATATTCGCGCAAGGTCACCGGTATTTTGGCAGCGCGCAATTGGGTGAAAAAGCCGAGCAACATGGGGGCGCATGCTCCTAGCTGTGATCGAAGAAACGGCGGCGGCCCTTGCGCTCGTTCAGCACTTTGAACTCCCCTTCGATCACCTGCGGTTCGCCATCCCTGCGCGATTGCTCATAGGCCTGCCGCATCCGCTTGTTGAGCCGCCAGCGGGCGATCATCCCGCCGATGACGATCACCGGCACAATCACCAGCAGCAAGCCCGCACCCAGCATCAAAATTGCGAAGCCGAGCAGCGCGCCGAAGACCCCCGTCAGGGCCAAAGCCCACGAAGGGATGCGGATGGTTTTGATCGAGGAGTTGAAATCGGCCATGGTCTCGTTTGCCATAAAGGTGCATCACCAGTTAATCAGGGCTGTCGCGACTTGACCAGTCCGGATATACATTCATACCCTGATCATCATCATATAGGAATGCATCAATGCGTTTTGAAGGGACTGACAGCTATGTGGCCACCCATGATCTGACGGTGGCGGTCAATGCGGCCATTGTGCTGGAGCGCCCTTTGCTGGTCAAAGGCGAGCCGGGGACCGGAAAAACCGTGCTGGCCGAAGAAATCGCCCGCGGTTTGGGCGTCGAATTGCTGACATGGCATGTCAAATCGACCACCAAAGCCGCACAGGGCCTGTATGAATATGATGCCGTCTCGCGCCTGCGCGACAGCCAGCTCGGCGATCCGCGCGTGTCGGAGATCGGCAATTACATCCGCAAGGGCAAGCTGTGGGAGGCCTTTACCCGCGACCAGCGTCCGGTGCTGCTGATCGACGAGATCGACAAGGCCGATATCGAATTTCCCAATGATCTGCTGCTCGAACTCGACCGGATGGAGTTTTTTGTCTACGAGACCGGCGAGACCATCAAGGCCAGACAGCGCCCGATCCTGATCATCACCTCCAACAATGAAAAAGAGCTGCCGGATGCCTTTTTGCGCCGCTGCTTTTTCCATTACATCCGTTTCCCCGATGCTGAGACCATGCAGCAGATTGTCGATGTGCATTTCCCGCAGATCAAAAAGAACCTTGTTTCCGAAGCCTTGCGGCTGTTTTTTGAGATTCGGGACACGCCGGGTCTGCGCAAAAAACCGTCCACCAGCGAATTGCTGGATTGGCTGAAACTCTTGATGGCGGAGGATATCGGCCCCGAAGTGCTGCGCGAGCACGAGGCCAAAAAGATCATTCCGCCGCTGCACGGGGCCTTGCTGAAAAACGAGCAGGATATCCACCTGTTCGAGCGGGTAGCCTTTTTGAACCGCCGCGAGACCCGCTGATGCTGCGCTTGATGGTGTTGCGCCACGCCACAGCCGTGCCGCATGGCTCGATGCCCGATCCCGAGCGCATCCTGACAGGGCAGGGACTTGCGGAGGCAGAGGAAGCGGCCCGCTATTGCGCGGATGAGATGTTGATGCCCGATCTGGCATTGGTCTCGCCAGCCGCCCGCACCCAACAGACCTTTGCTGCAGTTCAGACAGCGGTGCCCGATGTGGCGGCTCTGACCATCCCCGCGCTCTATTCCATGCAGGCGGATGAATTGCTGCTGTCTTTGCAAGGACTTGCCGATCTGGCGGGCGAAGACAAAGCCCGTCAGGCCCGCTGTGTGATGCTGGTCGGCCATAATCCGGCCTGCACGGAACTGGCGCAAAAGCTGGTCGGGTTTGGTGACCGCTACGCCTTTGCCCGTTTGCGCGGCGAGTTTCCGCCTGCCGGATTGGCGGTGATGGATTTCGATGTCGGCGAGTGGTCACAATTGGCCTCCGGTACTGGTCGATTGGACCGTTTTTGGGTGCCCGTTTCATAAAACTTTCACAAGTCGAAACGATGCTGTTCAAGAATGTGAAAATAAGAGTGTATCGGCCTTGATTCTGGCGTTGCGGGGCTTGGTTCTCGCGGTTATAGTCCGCCCGTTTTCTGGGGAGCTTTTTGGCGAGTTGATATGACCATCAATGTTAAGACCGTGAAAAAAGCCAAGGTCGTTGCTGACCAGGCCTATCGTCCGTCCGAAGACGAAGAATTTATGAGTGAACGGCAGCGGGAATATTTCCGTCGTCGTTTGCTGGACTGGAAGGACGAGATCTTGCGCGAAAGCCGCGAGACGCTTGTCGCCTTGCAGACAGAGAACGAGAACCATCCCGATCTGGCCGATCGCGCCTCGTCGGAGACCGACCGCGCCATCGAACTCAGAGCCAGAGACCGGCAGCGCAAGCTGATTTCAAAAATCGATTCGGCCATGGCCCGGATTGACGAAGGTACTTACGGTTATTGCGAGGAAACCGGCGAACCGATTTCACTGCGTCGTCTTGAAGCCCGTCCGATTGCGACCTTGTCGCTTGAAGCCCAGGAACGGCACGAGCGCAATGAAAAGGTGCATCGCGACGATTGAGCGATACTTTCAATTCGTCTGCCAAGCTGTTGCAAATGAATAAAAAAAGGGGATCTTGCGATCCCCTTTTTCGTATCTGGTATTTGCGGCGGGCTCAGCCCGCATGCGGGCCGCGGCCCAGCAATTTGCGGATTTCATCCTCGAAGGCTTCAGGCCCGCTGGCCGCATAGGCCCCGCCTTGTGCGGGGGCTGGCGAGGCAGGGGCGGGT
>CAIYZJ010000152.1 GCA_903930675.1 uncultured Hyphomicrobiales bacterium | reverse complement strand
CAATTCGCCGATGGTTTCCACCTTCGGATGCTCCAACGTGTTTTTGTTGCGCGCACAATAGACACCCAACGCATTGACACAGGATTTGTGGCCTGTGGCATAGGCGCTCATCGCATTGGCGCTGTCGGTGACAATCGAGTCGGTTCCTGCGGTTGAGATCAGCGCCATGTGCGGCATGTCGTCAATCGCCAATTCGCCACCGTAATGGCCTTCGCTGATGGACTTTGACATGATGCGGGCGGCGGTGCGGTGTGCAACCGACAGGCCGTCACCAACGAACAGGATCACATTTTTGGCCGCACGCGGCTTTTGTGCCGCATAGATTTCCCATGACACGGTTTTGGTCTGATCGCCCATTTTGGCAATGACGGTATACATGCCCGGCTTGGTCAGGGTGACATCACGCAATACCAGAGCCGAATAATCCTGCCCGTCCTCGCGCTCGACAAAGGCTGGCTTGTTGCCAAGAATTTTAGCTGCGTCCGCACCATTGATGGTAACGCTTGTCATGGCTTCATTCGGTGCACCGGGAAACTCGACCTTGAAATCGAATTTGGAGCCCGCCAGAATTTCAGCGCGATGGAGGGGATAAATGGTCTGGCTATGCACTGTTGCCGCACTCAAAAACCCCAGTCCCAGCGCAAGTGAAAAAGCAAAATTTGAAACGCGCATCATGTTGCCCCTGTGTGAAAAACATCTCCCTGTGTGACAAGTTGATGTGACAGTTGTGTGAATGTCCCGATTGCAACGCCGCCGTTCGAAGGCTTGACAGAATTCATATGTCGATTATTCTCGACATATGACAAATGAACAAACCATTCTCGCTCTTGCCTCGCTGGCCCAGTCGACACGGCTGGACACATTTAAGCTCCTTGTGGCGCATGAGCCCGACGGGTTGGCGGCCGGCGAAGTGTCCAAGGCCTTGGGTGTGCCGCATAATACGCTGTCGAGCCATCTCGCTATTTTGAGCCATGCCGGACTGATTTCATCGACCCGTTATAGCCGCTCGATTGTCTACCGTGCCAATCTGGGTCGTTTGCAGGACGTGATTGTCTATTTGCTGAAAGATTGCTGCGGCGGCCGGTCAGAAATCTGTGCTCCGCTGATGGCGGATCTTGTGCCCTGCTGCCCACCCAAGGAGACTGCCGATGTCTGATCCAATGTATAATGTTCTATTCCTGTGCACCGGCAATACTGCACGTTCGGTGCTGGCAGAAGGCATTTTGCGCAAATTGGGGGAAGGGCGGTTCAGGGCTTATTCGGCAGGCAGCCAGCCCAAAGGCATGGTCAATCCTTTTGCTGTGAAAGTGCTTGGGAACTATGATTATCCGACCGATGGATACAGGTCGAAAAGTTGGGATGAATTTTCCGGCCCCGAAGCACCCGTGATGGATTTTGTTTTTACCGTCTGCGACAGCGCGGCGGGGGAAACCTGCCCGTTCTGGCCGGGCCAGCCGATGACCGCCCATTGGGGTATTCCCGATCCGGCAGCTGTCGAGGGAACCGACATCGAAAAGGAAGCGGCCTTTGTGACCGCCTTCAAACAGATGCGCAACCGGATAGAGGTGTTCACCGCTTTGCCGCTGAAAAGCATTGATGCCATGACATTGGGTGCCAGGCTGAAAGACATCGGACATCTGCCCCAATGAGTGCCCTGTTCAATCTGCCCCGCCGTCTTGTCGCCGAAGGTCTGGGGACCGCCATTCTGGTGGCGACCGTGGTGGGTTCGGGCATCATGGCCACCACATTGACCAGGGATGTCGGTCTGCAATTGCTGGCCAACACCTTGCCGACCGGTGCGATTCTGGTTGTGCTGATTTCTTGTCTGGGGCCGATATCCGGCGCGCATTTCAATCCGGCGGTGTCGCTGGTTTTTGTGATGCGTAGCGAATTGTCAAAATCCGAAGCCTTGTTCTATGCCGTCTCACAGATCGGTGGCGGCATTGCCGGAACCTGTCTCGCGCATCTGATGTTCGATTTGCCGATTATGACCGCTTCAACCCATATCAGGGCGGGCCATGCGCAATGGCTGTCGGAAGGCGTGGCGACCTTCGGCCTTGTGCTGACCATTCTGGCAGGTCTTCGTTTTCAATCGCAAGCGATCCCGTGGCTGGTCGGCCTCTATATCACCGCCGCCTATTGGTTTACCGCTTCGACCTCGTTTGCCAATCCGGCGGTGACGATCGCGCGGGCGTTCACCGATTCCTTTTCCGGTATCCGTCCGGCGGATGTTGGCGGTTTTGTTATCATGCAATGTGTGGCGGCTTTGGCAGCGTGGCGTTTGATGCATTGGTTGCTGATGCCTGCCAGACAGCCCAACGGCTAAACCTTTTGCAATCAGCCTGTCTTGGAACTGTCACAGGTTTTTGCTTTTTGGACTGCAGATGTTGGGTCAGGACAGCAAGCAATGAACACACAAGCCGAGGTGATGGACAGGCTCTATCATTGGCAGCGGGGCATCTATGATGCGACCCGCAAATATTACCTGTTGAAACGGGACACACTGATTGACGATTTGCATCCGCCGACAGGTGGCACAGTGCTGGAAATCGGCTGCGGGACAGGCCGCAATCTGATCAAGGCGGCGAAGCGTTACCACGACTGCCGGTTTTACGGCGTCGACATCAGCGAGGCGATGCTGGATGTGGCCCGCCAGTCCATCATCAAAGCGGGCCTGCAGGATCGGGTGAAGGTGGGTTTTGCCGATGCGACACGGATGGATGCTGTTGACGTGTTCGGGCCATCTCTGATCGGGCCTGCAGCGGTAAAGCCCGCATTCGACCGTGTGTTCTTTTCCTACACGCTGTCGATGATACCCGATTGGCAAACTGCCCTCGATTGCGCGGCCGGGCAGGTGGCCAAAGGCGGTGCGTTGATGGTTGTCGATTTCGGGCTGATGGCGGAACTTCCGCGCTGGTTCAAGTGTGGTTTGCTGGCATGGTTGCGGGCATTCCACACCGTGCCGAGGCAGGATCTCGAACAGGTCTGGAACGGTCTCGCCACGTCCCATAATTTGCAGGTGGCTTGCGCGCATCCCTTAGGCGGATACGCCTTTTACGGGCAGGCCATCAAACGCTGATGAGAGCCCCGCCTGCCGCTCATAGACATGCAGTCCACCATAGATGGCCGAACGGTCCTTGGCATGCAGACTGTCTGACACGGCATGGTTGCGGTGCCAGAGCAGGGCGACTGCGGCAGACAATTTGCCCTCGATGCAGGAGGCCTCGCCCGCCGTGCGGAACACCACGCGGGCATCAGGAGTAGCGGTGCGCTCGATCTCGTTCCAGAGCAACAGCAGTTCCTCGTCCGACATCCAGTCCTGCGCATCGAGCAGCAGATAGCGGTCGATCGAGCGCGGCGGCTGTTGCATCAACACATCGCGATAGGAGGCCTGCTGCACATGGATGTTGTTGATGTTGGCCCTCAGGGCGTCCCAATGCTGCGCCATCAGATAGGGCGGGCATGAGCCGTCGGGGCGTGTGTCATAGCGGCGGCCATAGCCTTGCCAAGCGAAATAATTGTCCTTGATGTCCACGACCGTCGCCAGTTTACGGGCGCGCTGTTTGAGGACTTCGGCCATCATCTTCGGCTCGCCATTGCACAAAGCCTGATATTGATGGGGCGGAATGCCGAGGTTGAACAGAGCCAGCGGGCTGGTTGCGACATTGCGGACAAACCAGCCATCAAAAATCGGCGCGATCTTTTGATCGAACCAGCGTTGTTGTTCCCCGATGCTTTCCAGCGATAACAGCTCCTCGAGCTTGATGCCGTTCAGGCGGGCCAATGTGTGCAGAAAGCCGATCAGGTTCCCCAGCAATCCGTAGCGGTAGAAGCCCTTTGTAAAGGCATTGATGCGCACACCCGAGAGGCTGCGTTCTTCCCAATAGGCTCTGGCGCGCTCGGGCATCAGGGCTTTGATCTTGGCGTGATAGAGAGCGGCATTGGAGCGGCGGTCGGCATGGCCGAAAAAGGCGTAGAAATCGGCATGGGAATCGAGCGCGCAAACGGCGGCGATTTTCAGATTGATCAAAGCGCAATGGGCATGGTTGAGATCGACCACGCTGACCTTGGCGGGGCTATCGGTCAGATAGGACAGCGCATTGCAGCCGCCCGACGAGATGGTGATGACATGCTTGCCTGCCAGCGATCCCATCGCCTGCATGTCGATGACAGGATCTTCCCAGATTTGCGGATAGACCAGCCGCTGGAACCAGAAGGCAAACAGCCGGTCCAGCATGCTGGCCTTCTCCTGCTCCTTCTGGCCATAGACGGCTTGTTGCAGCAAAGCGGCGTCGTTGACCGATAAGGGACCATCCATCACACGAGGGGAGTTGAGAGACGTCATGCTGTGCACCTTTGGGAAAAACGAGAAACCGGCATGACCGAAATATGATTTTTGTCTCAGTTTGATGACAGCTTTGCGGTTAGGCCGTCTTGATCAAGCAGAATATTGTTGTCCACACCCTGTCATGGAGTTGTCATCTCCAAAGCGTAATGCCTCGGTTAGTCAAACTGGGGCAGACAATGCTGACAATCGAAAACTTGACCAAATCATTCGGCCACACCAAGGCGGTCGACTCCGTCTCGCTGTCTATTCCCGCAGGACAATTTGTCGGGATCATCGGCCGGTCCGGTGCCGGTAAATCGACCCTGTTGCGGATGGTGAACCGTCTTGCGGAACCAACCGAAGGGCGCATCCTGTGGAATGGCGAGGATGTCACAACCTTGCGCGGCATGGAATTGCGCGAGTGGCGGCGTCGCTGTGCGATGATCTTCCAGCAGTTCAATCTGGCAGGCCGCCTCGATGTCCTGACCAACGTCCTGATGGGCCGTTTGGCGACCACGCCCGGTTGGCGGTCGATGCTGAAATTGTGGGGCGATGATGACCGCGCCATTGCCTTGGCTGCGCTTGAACAATTCGACATTGCCAATCTGTCGGCCCAGCGTGCTGATCAATTGTCGGGTGGCCAGCAGCAACGCGTGGCGATCTGCCGTGCGCTGGTGCAGGAGCCCGATCTGCTTCTGGCCGACGAACCGATAGCCTCGCTCGATCCTCGCAATACCCGCATCGTGATGGACTCGCTTTTGCGTATCAACAAGCATTTCGGCATCACCGTGGTGTGCAATCTCCATTCGCTCGACCTGGCCCGCAGCTATTGCGACCGGCTGATCGGCATGGCGCAAGGCCGCGTAGTGTTTGACGATGTTCCTGCCGCTTTGACCGAACATGTGGCCCGCGAGCTCTACGGGCTGGAAGCCGGAGAGGTGATGGACGGAGCCGAACAGACCGGCACAACCGAAGGCTTTGCTGTTTCCACCGCTGCCTGAGCATGCAACGGCTGGCATTTTTGCTCGTATATTCCTGATTTAAAGAGGTGATGACATGATCAATCGTCGTATCGTAATGGCGGGCCTTGCGGCCGGCGCGCTTGCTGCCAGTGTTTCGGGTGCCTTCGCACAGGACTGGAAAGCCAAATATCCTGAACTGGTTTTTGCCACCATTCCCGATGAGAATGCGTCGGGTGTGAATGACCGTTATGCTCCCTTCACAGCCTATCTTTCCAAAGAACTCGGCACCAAAGTGACCCTGCGCATCGCCCAGGATTACGCTGCCGTGATCGAAGGCCAGAAGGCCGGCCAGATTCATATCGCTCTGTACGGACCAGCCTCCTATGCCCGTGCCTATATGAATGGGGCCAAGATCGAGCCGATTGCCATGCAGGTCAATCTCGATGGCACCAAGGGCTATTATTCGGTGTTCTATGTGAAGAAAGATTCTCCCTATCAGAAAATCGAAGACCTGAAGGGCAAGAATATCGGTCTGGTCGATCCCAATTCAACCTCGGGCAACAATGTGCCGCGTTTCGCGCTCGACAAAATGGGCATCAATCCCGATACGTTCTTCGGCAAGCTGATCTATACCGGCAGCCATGAAAATGCAGTGATCGCGCTTGGTCAGGGCACTGTCGATGTCGCAGCGAACTGGTGGAACGACGAACAGGAATCAATGCTGATACGGATGGACCGCAAGGGTATGGCCAAGGCCAGCGATTACCGCATCATTTTCAAATCCGACCAGATCGTAAATTCGCCTATCGCCACTCTGACCGATATGCCGGCAGATTTGCGCAAGTCGATCCGTGATGCCGTGTTTGCCTTTGCCGACAAAGACCCCGAGGGGTTCAAAAAGATGACCGACGGCAAGCAGCAGAACTTTGCTCCGACCTCCCACAAGGATTACGAGCCGATTGTCGACCTGAACAAGTTCGTCGACCAGTTGCGCAAGAAGTCATCCTGATTTTTTGAATTCACCAGCCTGCCACGGTTTGCGCTGTGGCAGGTTTTTCATATTCAAAGGATGCTCCATGCAAGTGCCACCCCCGCCACGGGCCCATAGCACTTCGGCCATTGCCACGCTGCCGCCTGCGCAGGCCGGGGCATTACTGTGCTTTTACACCAAGGCTGTAGCGATTAAACGTCGTCAGACATTGCAAGGGTTAGGCCTTTTGCTGGCTGTCACCCTTGTGTCCGCTTTTGTTGCCGAAGTTGATCTTGTGAAACTGTTCGTTCATTTCGGCAATTTGACCAGCTATGTCGGCCGTCTGGCGCATCTCGATACTGGAGCCTCGGTCCTGTCCGATCTGCCGGAATGGTTCTGGGGCTGGAAAAAATGGCTGCGGCTGATGGGCGAGACCCTGTTGATCGCCTATGTCGGCACCATGATGGGCGGGTTGTGCGCTTTTGCCTGCAGTTTTCTGGCCAGCCGCAATATGGCGGTGTCCAAACTCTCGTGCTTTGTCACCCGCCGCTGTCTGGAATTTTCCCGCACCGTGCCGGAAATTGTGTTTGCGCTGATTTTCGTGATTGCCTTCGGGCTTGGCCCCGTGCCCGGCGTGCTGGCGATTGCCCTGCATACGATGGGCGCACTGGGAAAACTGTTTTCGGAAGTCGTCGAGAATATCGACATGAAACCGGTCGAAGGTGTCGCCGCGTCGGGTGGCAGCTGGCTGGCGCAGGTGCGCTATGGCGCGGTGCCGCAAGTCCTTTCCAATTTTGCAAGTTATGCACTCTTGCGGTTTGAAATGAACGTGCGCGGCGCTGCTGTCATGGGCTTTGTAGGGGCCGGAGGGATTGGTGCGACGCTGATCGAGTCCATCCGCAAATTCTACTATTCCGATGTCAGTGCCATTCTGGTTCTGATCATCATCACCGTGATGCTGATCGATTACGGTACCGAGCAGCTCCGTCACATCCTGATCGGCAAGGAGGCACGGGCATGAGCGGCGCGCCTTCCTTGTTCGACAATCTCGGCGATATCAAATCACGCCATCCCAAGGTTTTTGAATCGGGCTGGCGGTCACGGCTGACGGTGCTTCTGGTGATCAGTGCTCTGCTCGGCCTGTTCGTCTACGGGCTCGGGGTGCTGGAATTTTCGTTCCTGCGGATCTGGAACGGTATCGGCAAATTGGGCGTGATTGTCGGGCTGATGATGCCGCCCGATCCGGAAACCATGGCGCGGTTGATCATGTATGGCCTGTCATTGGCAGAAACGCTGGCCATTGCCTTTCTGGGCACCGGCCTTGCCTGTGTGCTGGCGTTTCCGCTGGCCTTGCTGGCGGCGCGCAATGTCATGACACAGCGGATTGTGCAATTTCTCACCCGCCGCAGTCTGGATGTTGTGCGGGGTGTCGATACGCTGATCTGGGCACTGATCTGGATCAACGTGGTCGGCCTTGGCCCGTTTGCCGGTGTGTTGGCCATCATGTCGGCCGATATCGGGGCTTTCGGCAAACTGTTCTCGGAAGCGCTGGAGGCGGCAGACCGCAAGCCGGTCGAAGGTGTTTTGGCCAGCGGCGGTTCGCATGCGCAATCGGTGCGCTTTGGCCTGATCCCGCAAGTCCTGCCGATCATCACCAGCCAATGGCTCTATTACATCGAATCCAATACCCGCTCGGCCACCATCATCGGCATTGTCGGGGCAGGCGGCATCGGCCTGCATCTGTCGGAAATGATCCGCACGCTCGAATGGCAGCAGGTGTCGTTCATTGTGCTGATGATTCTGGCGACGGTGGCTTTGATCGATGCGCTTTCTTCCAAAATCCGCTTTGCCATTATCGGGCCGCGCGCCTTGTAACATTTTTGAACGATTGAATAAGGGAATACTCCTTGTGAACGACCAATCACAATCCTCACCCAAAACCGACCGCCAGATCTGGATGGCCGTGCTGGCCCGTGCTGAGGCCAAAGTCCTGCATGATTATTTCGAGGCCCATGGCGGCTTGCCGGTTTTCCAGATCATGAAACCCGCCGAAACCGGTACCGTGATGCTCGAAGGTCGTGCGGGTGGTTCCGGTCGCCGCTTCAATGCCGGTGAAGCCACCATGACGCGCTGTGTGGTGCGGTTGGAAGGGCAACTCGGTTTTTCCTATGCTTTGGGGCGCGATAAGCACAAGGCCGTGCTGGCCGCCGTGCTCGATGCCGCCCTGCAGGACACGGCGCAGCACGATCAGATCATGAGAGAACTCATCACTCCTTTGTTGCAGCAACACAATGAAGCCAAGCTTGAGGCCTCGCGCAAGGCGGCGGCGACCAAGGTCGAATTTTTCACTCTGGTGCGGGGGGACGGTTGATGCCGATACAGACGCAAACACTCACCGCAGGCTTTGCCGATCAGGTGATCCAATCGCAGCAGGTTTTCCGCGCAATCCTCGACAGCCTGTCCAATCCGTCGCGCTGCGTGACGATCGGCCAGCATGTGCCCGAATGTCCCGAGGCTCTGCCGTCTGCGGTGGCGGCCGCCTTGCTGACATTGGCCGATTATGAAACGCCGGTCTATCTGGCTCCGCGGTTTCACACCAAACCCGTGCTGGCGTGGCTGGCTTTCCATGCCGGATGCCCGATTGTCGGCATGCCCGAGCAGGCCGCTTTTGCGGTGCTGGACGGGGCCGAGCCATCGACTGCACTGGACCATTTCAACCTTGGGGATGAACGCTATCCCGACCGTTCGACAACTGTATTTGTTGTTTGCGACAGTCTGTCGGGCGGGCAGCCGACGGGTTTGAGCGGACCGGGTATCGAACATCAGGCGATGATTGCGCCCACTGGTTTGCATGATGGATTCTGGACCGAGCTCGAAGCAAACCACAGCCGCTTTCCGATGGGGGTGGATGTGATGCTGGTGGCAGGCTCTGAATTGGCCGGTTTGCCGCGCACCACTGTCGCCAAAATCTTGGAGACTGTCTGATGTATGTGGCTGTCAAAGGCGGAGAAGCCGCCATTCTTGCCACCCATGATCTTGTGGCCGAAGCGCGGCGCGGCGATGTGTCGGTGCCAGAATTGTCGGTGGCACAAATCCGCGAGCAGATGAAACTGGCGATTGCACGCGTCATGAACGAGGGCTCGTTGTATGACGAGGATCTCGCCGCGCTGGCGCTCAAGCAAAGTCAGGGCGATATGATCGAAGCGGCTTTTTTGCTGCGCGCCTATCGCACCACTTTGCCGCGCTTCGGCTCGTCCGTGCCGGTCGATACCGCCGCGATGGCGATCCGCCGCCGCATTTCTGCGACCTATAAAGACCTGCCCGGCGGGCAGGTGCTCGGGCCCACTTATGATTACACCCATCGCCTGTTCGACTTTGCTTTGATGGCCGATGGCGTGGTGCCCGAGGTGGCCCAAGCCGACCAGCCGCTGGATGCGGTGATGCCGCGCGTTCCCGATATTCTGGGTGCGGAAGGCTTGATGGAATCCGAGCTGCCGCCTCAGGGTGATCCTGCGCCCTTCGATCTGACCCGTGATCCGGTCGAATTTCCGGCCGACCGTGATGTGCGCCTGCAAACGCTGTCGCGCGGGGACGAGGGCTTTCTGCTCGGGCTCGCCTATTCGGTGCAGCGCGGCTTCGGCGGCAACCACCCCTTTGCCGGCGAAATCCGCATGGGTGAAGTCACGGTTGAATTTGTGCCCGAAGAACTCGGCTTTGCGGTTGATCTCGGTGATATCACCGTCACCGAATGCCAGATGGTCAACCAGTTTCAGGGGGCCAAGGATATTCCGCCGCAATTTACCCGCGGCTACGGCTTTGCCTTCGGCCACAGCGAGCGCAAGGCGATGAGCATGGCGATTGTCGACAGATCCCTCAAAGCCCGTCAATTCGGCGAGGCCGCGCTCTATCCGGCCCAGCAGGAAGAATTCGTGCTCTACCATGCCGACAATGTCGAAGCCTCGGGCTTCGTCGAACATCTCAAACTGCCCCATTATGTCGATTTTCAGGGCGAGCTCGAATTGCTGCGCAAAATCCGCAGCGAGCAGATCGAACGTCAATCGACCCAGCAGGAGGCCGCAGAATGAACGCGCCTGTATCCGTCACCGCAACCCTTGGTCATGACCCCGATTACAACTTCGGCTATCTTGACGAGCAGACCAAACGGATGATCCGCCGTGCCTTGCTGAAGGCTGTGGCCATCCCCGGCTATCAGGTGCCGTTCGGCTCGCGCGAAATGCCGCTGGCACGCGGCTGGGGCACCGGCGGCATCCAGATCACTGCGGCTTTGCTTGGCCCGCAGGATTGTCTGAAGGTCATTGATCAGGGGGCGGACGACACCACCAATGCCGTATCGATCCGCCGCTTTTTCGAGCGGGTTTCGGGTGTGGCCACCACCGAGCTGACCGACGAGGCCAGCATCATCCAGACCCGCCACCGCATCCCCGAATATCCGCTGGCCAACAACCAGATCCTGGTCTATCAGGTCCCGCAGCCAGAGCCCTTGCGCAAGCTCGAGCCTTCGGAGGCCGAAACGCGCAAGATGCACGCCTGGGCCGAATACGGGCTGATGCATGTCAGGCTTTACGAGGACATTGCCCGCTATGGCCATGTTGCCACCACCTATTCCTATCCGGTGCTGGTCAATGACCGCTATGTGACCTCGCCGACCCCGATCCCCAAATTCGACAATCCGAAAATGGATATGATGCCCGCCTTGCAACTGTTCGGCGCGGGCCGCGAAAAGCGTATCTATGCGATCCCGCCTTTCACCAAAGTCCGCAGTCTGGATTTCGAGGATCATCCGTTCACGGTACAGCGCTGGTCCGAGCCTTGCGCGCTGTGTGCCGCCGATGACAGCTATCTCGACGAGGTGATCACCGATGATCGCGGTGGACGGATGTTTGTCTGTTCCGACACGCATTATTGCGAAAGCCGCCGCGCTGCAGGACATGTCGGCAAGGAGCTGGCGACTGCCGAACATCTCCACTATATCGACAACACACAGGAGCCAAAGGCATGAGCGCGTCACATTCTCCCTCGCGTCTGGTGTCCGAACTCGAGCCCTTGTTGCAGGTCAATCAGGTCGCCAAATATTATGGCGAGCGCATCGGTTGCGAGGATATTTCCTTCACGCTGTGGCCCGGCGAAGTGCTGGGCATTGTCGGTGAGTCGGGATCGGGAAAATCGACCCTGCTGCGTTGTCTCGCGGGCCTTGATACGCCCAGCCACGGCGAGGTGCTGTTTCGCCACGGTGGCGGTATGGTCGATATTTTCTCGCTGCCCGAAGCCACGCGCCGCGCGATGATGCGGACCGAATGGGGTATCGTCCACCAGAATCCGCGCGACGGATTGCGCATGGATGTTTCGGCGGGCGGCAATGTCGGCGAGCGGTTGATGGATCGCGGCGACCGCCATTTCGGGGCCATCCGCACGAGTGCGGGTGATTGGCTGTCGCGGGTCGAAATCGACAAGAGCCGGATCGATGACCGTCCCCGCCAGTTTTCCGGCGGTATGCAGCAGCGCTTGCAGATTGCCCGTGTGCTGGTGTCCGAGCCGCGTCTGGTTTTCATGGATGAACCGACCGGCGGGCTCGATGTGTCCGTGCAGGCCCGCCTGCTCGATCTGCTGCGGGTGCTGGTGCGTGATCTGGGCATTGCGGCGGTGATCGTCACCCATGATCTGGCGGTGGCGCGTCTGCTGACCGACCGTTTGATGGTGATGAAAGACGGCCATGTCGTCGAACAGGGCCTGACCGATCAGGTGCTGGATGATCCCCATCACGCCTATACGCAACTTCTGGCTTCGGCTGTGCTGGCGGCCTGATCCCGTCATGAATCTGTCACGTTGATACGCCAGAACGACGCCATCCGAGAAAGTACCCGCAATGATCCCGATGCTTGAAGCCAAACAGGTCTCCAAGGCCTTTACCCTCCACAATCAGGGTGGTGTGACGCTGCCTGTGCTCAACAATATCGGTTTCACGGTGCATCGCGGCGAAGCCCTGGTGTTGCAGGGTCCGTCCGGTGTCGGCAAGTCGACCTTGCTGCGGATTCTGTATGGCAATTACCGCCCTTCCACTGGTCATGTCATGGTGCGGCATGGCGAGAGCATGGTGGATATCGTCCATGCCGATCCGCGCCTTGTCCTGCAGGTGCGGCGTAAAACCCTGTCCTATGTCAGCCAGTTTTTGCGCGTGATTCCGCGCGTCTCGACACTGGATATTGTCAAAGACCCGATGCTGGGTCGCGGTGTGCCGGATGGTGAGGCGACCTTACGCGCACAAAACCTGCTGGCGCGGTTGAATTTGCCGGAACGGCTCTGGGCTCTGCCGCCGTCGACCTTTTCGGGCGGCGAGCAACAGCGCGTCAATATCGCCCGCTCCTTTGTCGATCCGACCGAGGTGATGTTGCTGGACGAACCGACCGCCTCGCTGGATGCAGGCAACCGCACTGTGGTCGTCGAGCTGATCAACGAGGCGCGCGAAAAGGGCGCCAGCATCATCGGTATTTTCCATGACGAGGCGGTGCGCGATAGCGTGGCGACCCGCTCTCTCGATCTCACTCCCTTGAAAGTGGCAGCATAACCATGACCGAAACCATTCTCACCAATGCCCGCATCATTCTGGAAGACCGGATGATCGACGGCACGATCCGCTTTGACGAGACCGGTATTCTGGCGATTGACGAAGGCCGCTCCGCTTTGCCGCAGGCTGTCGATGTCGGGGGTGATTTTGTCGCCCCCGGTCTGATCGAAATGCACACCGACAATATGGAAAAGCATTTCATGCCGCGTCCCGGCGTGTTCTGGCCCAATGGTGTTTCGGCGGCTCTGGCCCATGATGCGCAAATGGCGGCTTCGGGCGTGACAACCGTCTATGATTCGATCTGTGCGGGATCGATTGCCGGAGAGAAAGATTTCCGCCGTCATATTTTCTCGCATGTGATCGACGCCGTGACCGAGGGGACAAACAAAAATCTGTTCCGCATCGAGCATCGTATCCACGTCCGTTGCGAATTGACCGGTGACGAATTGATCGGCGACATCACGCCCTATATCGATCATCCGTTGGTGCAACTGGCCTCGCTGATGGACCATACGCCGGGTTTGCGGCAGTGGCGCAATCTGGATGATCTCAAGCGCTACAATATGGGCTCTGGTGAAAAATCCGAGGAAGAGCACGAGGCCGGTGTCAAAAGCCTGATGGTCAAGGGTCCGCAAAACCGTGCGCAGAACTGGCCGCTGGTGGTGGAGATGTGCAGCGCCCGCAATATCCCGCTGGCCACCCATGACGACACGACCGAAGACGATGTCGAAGCCGGTGTGCGTTCGGGTGCGGTGATCTCCGAATTCCCGACCACAATTGTCGCCGCTCAGGCGGCCAAGAAGCATGGTCTGGGCACGATTGCCGGAGCGCCCAATGTGGTGCGGGGCGGTTCCCATTCGGGTGGTGTATCGGCGGCCGCTTTGGCCGAACAGGGCCTGCTGGACGGCTTGTCATCCGATTATGTTCCTGCCAGTCTGATGCAGGCGGTTGTGCGCCTCAACCACCACCATAACATGAGCATGCCCGATGCAATGGGTATGGTGACATGGAAGATTGCCGATATGTTGCACCTGAAAGATCGCGGTCATCTGAAAACCGGCTTGCGCTCGGATGTGCTGCAATTCCGCGTGGCTGGCGAAACACCCGTGATCCGCTCGCTCTGGTCGGCAGGCCGCAGGGCCCATTGACCATGAGTTCCTCGACGGCCCGCTACGCGATCTATTATGCGCCTGCTCCCGAAAGTCCTCTCTGGGCTTTCGGTTCGGCCTTGATCGGCTATGACGCGGCCACGGGCAAGAAAGTGCAGCCGCTGGTGCCGCAGGGACAGGATCCCGACAGGTGGATGGCTTTGACAGCCGAGCCCCGCCGTTACGGTTTTCACGCCACTTTGAAAGCCCCGTTCCATCTCGCCGTGGCTGCAAGCGAAGCCTCGCTCATCGAGGCCGTGCAGGACTTTGCCAAGGTTCATCATCGCGTGATTCTGGACGGTTTGAAAATCCGCTGCATCGGCTCCTTCATTGCCATGACGCCGTTGCAGGATGCGCCGGAATTGAATGAATTGGCCGCACGGGTGGTGCGCCATTTCGATCCCTTCAGGGCGCCGCTGTCCGCGCACGAGCGCGAACGACGGTTGAAAAGCCCGCTGACCGAACGCCAGATCGCCCAGCTCGATCAATGGGGTTATCCCTATGTGTTCGATGATTTCCGTTTTCACATGACCCTGACAGGTCCCGTGCATAATGATGACCGCACCGGTTTACGAGACACGTTGCGCCAGATGGCCGAGAGCAGCGGTCTTGCACATCCTGTCAGCATTGACCGGATTGTGTTGTTCAAACAGGACGAGCCGAAAGGCCATTTCAAAATCATTGCCGATGCACGGTTGCAGTAATCGCTTATGCCGCGCGGATGGCCTCGATAAACAAAGCGGCGGCCTTGTGCAGTTCGGTATTGTTTTCGATGGTGACGATACGGGCCTTGCGTGCATGAATGGCACTGTCGCGGGTGACGCGTTTGGCAATATCGGCTGGTTGCTCGCGCCCGCGCTGGGCAATCCGCGCAGCCAGGATGGCGGGATCGGCGGTCAGGTTCATCAAGGTCACATGCGGGCACAGGCACTCAGCCTGATCAACCACACTGCGCGAGATATTGGCGATCACCGTATGGCCCTTGGCGAGTTGGCTGCGCATCGCCATCGGCAGGCCGTAGCACAAGCCGTGCGCGCGCCATGTCAAAGCAAACAGGCCGCGCTTTTCGGCGTCGACAAAGGCGGCCTCGTCGAGACTGTCATGGTCCTCGGTGTCGGAGGAGGCTTTGCGGGTCACCACCCGACGCACGAACACGTAGCGCGGATCATCCCGAAACGCGATGCGCGCTTCGTCGATCAGACTGTCTTTGCCGACACCGGAAGGGCCGACGACAAGGATCAAACGACCACTGGTTTCAAGAGAAGAGGACACTGAATTCATGGCACAAAGCAGACTTGGTGTGACAGCAACAATCGACCCCACCGCGCATGTCGTACGATCAAAGCTGGGGCGCTACACGGAAGTCGGCGCCCGAACGAAGATCACGGAGACCGTGCTCGATGATTATTCCTACATCGTAAATGACGGAGATGTCATTTATACGACAATCGGCAAATTTTGTTCGATTGCCGCACAGGTTCGTATCAATCCCGGCAACCACCCGATGCAGCGCGCCACCCAAGCCCATTTCACCTATCGTTCTTCCGATTATTTCGATGATGCCGGTGATGATGACGCCTTCTTCGACTGGCGGCGCAGTCATGCCGTGACCATCGGACATGATGTGTGGATCGGTCACGGGGTGGTCATTTTGCCCGGCCTGACGATCGGCACGGGCGCGGTGGTGGCCGCCGGTGCGGTGGTCAGCAAAGATGTGGCACCCTACACCATTGTTGCGGGCGTTGCGGCCAAACCGGTCAAGCAACGCTTTTCAGACACAATTGCCGACAGCTTGCAAGAGCTGGCCTGGTGGGATTGGAGCCACGAGCAATTGCGGGTGGCTTTACCCGATTTCCGCTCGCTCGGCGTCGAAGCCTTTATCGAGAAATACCGCTGAGGCGCTGGTGTCTCAAACGGCAGTTTTGGAAGGATCGTCAACAGGTGCAACGGAGGCTGCTTCACCGGCCTTCGGTTTGACCTTTTTGACGATCTTCTTTTTGACCACCACTTTTTTGCCGCTACTGGTGCGCATGTGCATGACGTTTTCCTGCATCAATTCCATCTGCATTTGCTGCATTTCTGAGAGGCGCTGCCATTGCTTGGTCAGCAGATAGTCGAGTTTTTCCTGAATATGGCGGATTTCCAATTCGGCTTTCAGATTGACCTTGTAATCATTGAGCGCGCGCAGGCGGTCTTTGGTTTCCTGCCGCTTCTGGCTCATCATGATGATGGGGGCCTGAATGGCGGCAATGCAGGACAGAACCAGATTGAGCAGAATGAACGGATAGGGATCGAATGCATCCGCTTCGCCTCTATAGAGGTTGATCGCCATCCAGATCAGCAACACTCCGAAAAAGCTCAGCAAAAACGCCCATGAGCCGCCAAATTCGGCCAGACCATCGGAGATGCGCTCGCCGAAGGTGCGGGCTTCCTCGAATTCGTCTTCGATGTTTTCGACGATGGTGTCGTGATCGGCCAGACTTTGGGCCACCTGCTGGTCAAGGTCGGTCAACTCGCCGTGCTCTAGCAGCAGCATTTCCTTGACGTAAAGTGTCCGGTAGCGCTCCACCTCGTTGAGGCAAATATATTCATCATCCGAGAGGTTAGGGTAATCCTGCCTGATCCGCTCTGCCAGCGAAGGCCGCATGCTGTCGATCACCACCATCTGCTTGCGCGGCAGTTCCTGTCCGGTGATGGCACAGATCCACTTTTTTGTGCGTTCGTTTTTGGAGATGGGACGCGACAGCAACAATTCGTCTGACATGGAAGCCTCTCAGGGATAAGGGCCCACTCATCGTCAGATCATGTGACAGCGTGATGACGGTCTATCGGTCAGCCGCAACAATCAGCGAGTTGCGCGGTGTTGTGATCGGAGCAGAACCGACAGTCAACGCATTGCCGACATTGTTGAGAAATTGCCGGGTCGATTGCACATGCGAATAGCCCATCGCAAAGCCCCGGCATGCGGCTTTGGGGATGGCGAGCGCAGCCGTTGCGGCCTCGCGCAGATTGCCGCTCAGCACCCCGACACCCGCTGCACCGATTTCACCCAGTAGCCCGCGACCCGGGAAGGCGGCGACCGGCAAGCCGGAGGCCAGTGCCTCGAGCAGAACCAGTCCAAAGGTCTCGCTCAGGCTCGGAAACACAAACACATCGGCACTGGCATAGATGGCCGCCAGTTCCTCGCCGAAGCGTGCTCCAAGAAACACCGCATCGGGATAGCGTTTTTCCAGACGCTCCCGATCAGGACCGTCCCCGACAATCACTTTGGTGCCGTCCATCCGTTGTGACAAAAAGGCATCCAGATTTTTCTCCACCGCCAACCGGGCCACGCAGAGAAAGATCGGTTCTTGAAGGCCCGCCAATAAGGTCGAATGCTGCTCGGGTGGACGCGGCGCGAACAAATCACCATCGACCCCCCGCGACCAGATGGCCAGCCGCTCAAAACCCTTGGCGGAGAGTTCGGCTTGCAGGGATTCGGTTGCAACCATGGTGGTGGCACCGGAATTGTGGAATTGGCGCAGCAAGGAATAGGTCAGTTTCTCGGGGATCGGAAACCGTGCCGCCAGATATTGCGGATAATGGGTGTGGTAGCATGTTGTAAACGAGCGGTGATTGGCCTTGGCCCACTTGAGCGCGCATAAGCCCAGCGGACCTTCTGTCGCAATATGGATTGCATCGGGGTTTTCCTGCGCGATTTTCAGGCCCACCATCGCAGGAGTAGCCAGCGACAGGCGGATTTCGGCATAGCCCGGCATGGCCACGGTTTTGAAATCGATCGGTGTGATAAAGCTCATGGTCACACCAAGCCGCTCGGACTCGAAGGCCAGACGTTCGAGCGTGCGCACCACTCCGTTGACCTGTGGCTTCCATGCATCCGTGACAACAAGGATTTTCATCAGGCAGCCACCTGTGCGGGTTCGCCGTCATATGCCGGAAGTTGAAGGAGGCTTGCGGCATAGCGGGGCCAATGGATCAATTCCATCCTTCCGTCATAATGCTCTATCAGCGCGGAGCAACTGTCGACCCAATCACCGGTATTGATGTAATGGAAGCCGTCTATGTCGCGCATGCAGGGATGGTGGATATGGCCGCAGATGACGCCGTCGACATCCGAGCGTTGCGCGTCATTGGCCACTGCTTCTTCAAATGCTCCGATAAAATTGACGGCGGATTTGACCTGACGCTTGCCCCAGCCCGAAAACGACCAGTAAGGCAGTCCGAGACGGCGACGGACAAAACCGACCAGTGCATTGACAGCCACAGCCGCGTCATAGGCCCAATCACCGAGATAAGCGAGCCAGCGGATATGCTGGACGACGACATCATATTTATCACCGTGAAGGATCAGGTATTTCTTGCCGTCGGCCGTTTCATGGACGGCTTCCATCTCCACGGTGATGCCGCCGAAATTCATCCCGATATAGTCACGCAAGAATTCGTCGTGATTGCCCGGAATGTAGATGACTTTGGTGCCCTTGCGGACTTTGCGCAAAAATTTCTGGACCACATCATTATGCGATTGCGGCCAGAGCCAGCCCGATTTCAGCCGCCAGCCGTCAATAATGTCACCGACCAGATAGATCGTGTCGGCTTCCATCACACGCAGAAAATCAAGCACAAGATCAGCCTGACATGCGCGGGTACCGAGATGGATGTCGGAAATAAAGATTGTCCGGACATGGTTTAATGCAGCAGTCACGTGCAGACCCCCAAAGCACAAGTGCTAATTTGTAGAACATGATTTGTGTCACAATTTGATGACAGCAAAGTGCATGGAAAAAATAACTGCGGACCGTCACTGTCATCCAGTTGTCACACAAGAGATTTACATGGATACAACCCCTCATGGGCATGTCCAAAGGATCCGCCTTTGTGGCCCACTGAGAGGACAACGATTTGAAACAGGAGTTATCCCGTGAAATTGTCCTCAATTCTCGCCGCTGTAGGTTTGGTCATGGGCCTTGCTGCGCCCGTAGCGAATGCAGCCGATATTTCGGGCGCAGGCGCGACCTTCCCTTTCCCTATCTATGCCAAATGGGCTGACGCCTATAAAAAGGAAACTGGTAACGGTCTCAACTACCAGTCGATCGGTTCGGGTGCAGGTATCAAGCAGATTGTGGCCAAGACCGTGACCTTCGGTGCTACCGATGCGCCGATGACCGCCGAAGAACTGAAAAAAGCCGGTCTGGTGCAATGGCCCATGGTGATGGGTGGCATTGTGCCTGTCCTCAATGTCGAAGGCATCAAGCCGGGTGAGCTGGTTCTCGATGGTCCGACACTCGCCAATATCTTCCTTGGCACCGTCAAGACCTGGGATGATGCAGCGATTAAAAAACTGAACCCGAAGCTGGCTCTGCCTTCAACCTCGATCACTGTTGTGCGCCGCTCAGACGGTTCTGGCACCACTTTCAACTTTACCGATTATCTCTCCAAAATCAGTGCTGACTGGAAATCAAAAATCGGAGCCGCCGCTTCGGTCGAATGGCCTGTCGGTGTTGGTGCCAAGGGCAATGACGGCGTGGCAGGCAATGTCGGCCAGACCAAGAATTCCATCGGTTATGTCGAATATGCCTATGCCAAACAGAACAAGCTGACCTATGCCAACATGATCAACAAGGCCGGCAAAGTTGTTGCTCCGACCATCGAAGCCTTCCAGGCTGCAGCAGCCAATGCCGATTGGGCCAACTCGCCCGGTTATTACCAGATCCTGACCGAACAGCCCGGTGATGCCTCATGGCCGATCACTGCCGCAACCTTCATCCTGATGCATGCCGAACCACAGGACAAGGCCGCATCGACTGAAGCCTTGAAGTTCTTCGAATGGGCTTTCAAAAACGCCAAAATGGCTGAAGAGCTTGATTATATCCCGATGCCGGCTGCTGTTGTGGGCCTGATCGCCAAGACCTGGGCGACTGAGATCAAAGTGAAATAACCACACTTTAACAATGGCAAGGGGGACAACGCCCCCTTGCCCAGTAGGCAAGGTCTGAAACCCCAGTGCTTGTCTTTCTAAATCGTTGCACGCTCACAACGGGCGGCAGGCATCGCCAAACAAGCAGTGAGAATCATGGCCTCCATCGACATCACTCAGCCGCTCGACAGCGACAATGACAAAGCCTCCCGATCGCGGGCCCATGTGCTTCAATCCATGAAGCGTGGTGATGTTGTTTTTGAAAACCTATCCAGATTTGCAGTCCTCTCGGTTTTGCTCTTGCTGGGTGGCATCATCATCTCGCTGGTCATCGGGGCATGGCCTGCGATCAAAGCCTACGGCTTCGATTTTCTGACCACCCAACGCTGGGCGCCTTCGCTGAAGCCGCAGCCGATCCTCGGGGCTTTGGGCCCGATTTACGGCACGCTCGTCTCCTCCCTGTTGGCGATGCTGATCGCAGTGCCGGTCGGTCTGGGTATCTCGATCTTCCTGACCGAACTCTGCCCGCATCCCTTGCGCCGTCCGATCTCCATTGCGATTGAACTGTTGGCCGGCAT
>CAIYZJ010000151.1 GCA_903930675.1 uncultured Hyphomicrobiales bacterium | reverse complement strand
TCCTTGTGTTTCCTTTGGGGAGACGGTCGACTGGCCCATGCTTGTCCTTGATTTTATACAAGATATAATGCATTATTTTGACGGGCTGACAACCGTATAGTTGAGCTGAGTTCTTTCTCATTCTTCCCGAGGTCTTCAGACAGGAAAACGACCCGACGGGAAAAGAAAAGTTTGTTGATTGTTTGATACACAAACCGCCCGTGCGCAGGCTCTCGTCCCTAGAACGGATGAGGACGGCCATCCCAACATTCAAAGCAGCCTGTTGTCTTGATCGACAAGGCGGAAAACCGCTGCAACAGGCCATGGGCTGCCTCTTGCGGGGTGATCTGGGCATAATGCCCGCCCATATCGGTTTGCACCCAGCCCGGATGATAGATACCGACGGGAATGCCTTCGGCGCGCAAATCGACCGCCAGATTGCGACCGAGATTCAACGCCGCCGCTTTGGAGGCCCGATAGATATAACTGCCCCCCGAGGCATTGGTATCGGAACCCATTTGCGAGGAGATGATCGCAATCTTCCCCTTGCCTGCCCGCACCTGCGGTAAAAAGGACTGGATGGTCAAAAACACGCCGGTCACGTTAACGGCAAAAGTCTCGGTCCAATCTGCGGGCGGATAATCCCGCTCCAGCTGATGACCTTTTTCTAGATAGACTCCGGCATTGCACACCAGCAGCGACAGGGGTTTGGCTGACAGTGTGGAAGATAACTGCCGATGGGCAGCGGGATCGGTCACATCCAGCGCGTGCCATTCGATTCCCTTGCGGGGGGACTGAGGAGCGCCGCGATAGGTCGCAATCACCTGTTCGCCACTGTCGGCCACAGACTGGGCCAGTGCCAGCCCGATCCCCCGCGTTGCACCCGTGATCAGAATTGTCATGAGCGTCCACCATCAACCGACAGAATTTGGCCCGAGATCCAGCCCGATTGTTCTCCGGCAAAGAACATCACCGCATGGGCGATATCCTGCGCTGTGCCCAGACGGCGGGTATGAATACCTGCGATCAGGCGGGCCTGCCCCTCTGGCCCATAGGCCTCCCATTGTTTTTCGGTCGAAGGGTTGGAGCGGACAAAACCGGGAGCGACGGCATTGCAGGTGATGCCCATGGGACCGAGATCCTGCGACAGCTGTTTGGTCAGCCCGACCAGAGCATGTTTGGCCGCTGTATAGGCCTGTATGCCGGTCAGGCTGGGGCGCAAGCCCGCGCCCGAAGCAATGTTGATGATCCTGCCAAATCCATGGGCCTGCATCGGGCCAGAGGCGGCTTGCGACAACCAGAACGCCCCGTCGACATTGGCCTCGAAAATGGCATGCCATGCCGAAGGGGTTACATCTGCAATCGGCCCGCCGACCTGCCCCCTGACACCGCCCGCCGCATTGACAAGAACATCGAGACGGCCGGTCTTCCGGCTGATCTGATCAATGGCCTCGTGGCATTGGGCCTGATCGCCGACATTGAAATGCACAGCATGCATGCCGTGTCGTGATGCAAAGTCACTGACGTGCTGTTCATCGAGATCGGCAGCAAACACCGTTGCGCCTGCTGTTTGAAACTCCAGCGCAATGGCTTGCCCGATCCCTTGCGCGCAACCGGTGACCAGTACGACGCGTTGATCAAAGCGGTTGGGCATGTCCGGCATCCTCGCATGTCTTGATCAGCAAAGCGAAGGTCTCATAGGCCATGGGTTTGTGGCCGTTTTCCAGATCATGGATGAGCGCGACAAGATGGTTCAAAGCGGGCGTCGGGATACCCGCTTGCTGGCCAAGCTCGCCGATAATGCCGATCTGCGGATCAACCTCTGTCTTGCGCTTGCGGATAGCCAGATCCCTGTAAATACCGGAATGGGTTTTGGCGGTTTTGCTGTTGAAGTCGGCTAGCCGCGCGATCGAGGCTCTGGCCGCCTCCTTGCTGGCTCCGGCGGAGAAACAGGCAGGGTCGAACCCGTTGAAGCCGATCGGCATGACACCGCGGGCATGGGCAACCGCCATGACCTCGCGGCCCAGCCTGTCGAATACGACAAAACGCCGCGGATCTTTGAAATTGTCGGTCATCGAATCCGGTGTCAGGGCCGTGGCAAACAGCATCGCGCCATAAGCCAGCTTGCCCCACAGAAAGCCCCAGATATTGTCGGTCAGCACGGCATCCGGCTCGAACAGAGCGAGCATCTCATACATGGCGCGGGTGCGCGGTTTGATGGTGCCGTCAATCTCGCCCACCACCACCGCACCGCGATTGCCGAACAGGACCTCGCCCGGAGCCTGCCAATCGGCACCGAAATTGACAAAACAGCCCATGGTGCGGCCTGCGCCCAAGACGCGGTCGATCAGGATTTCGTTCAAGCCGTTTTGGGCAGACAGCACATAGCCATCAGGGGCAAGATGCGGCACCAGATGGCCCAGCGCGGCTTCGGTCGCTTGGGCTTTGACAGCCAGCACGATGATATCGAATTGGCCCTTGATGGTCTGCGGCGTAAACGTCGGGATAACCTGACAGAATTGCTCGACCGGACCGGTAATCTTCAATCCGGTCGTGGCGCAGGCGTCTGCATGGGCTTGATCGAGATCGACCATGGTAACAGGCAGACCGGCCCGCGACCAATAGGCCCCGAGCGTGCCGCCGATGGCACCTGCGCCCCAGACCAGAATGGAAGGATGGGACATCAGACGTCTCCTAATTCATGCAATTCGTGATGGGTGGCCACCGTCATCCGGCCATCCGTGCCGATCCAGCCGCGATACATGCCCAGCGTGTTGAAGGGCGCGGTCGGGTTGCCGGTCGGCCCCAGCGCGACCAGACCCGCGCCGATGCCGTAGCCGCCCAGGGTGTCGCGCACCAGATCGGTGGCGGCCGGCTCCAGCGCCTGCCCGCCATAGGAAATTCGCGCAGCGAGGTCATAGGCTGCGACCCGGCGGATGAAAATCTCGCCCTGCCCGGTGCAGGAGACCGCGACCACGCCGTCCTTGGCGTAAGTGCCGGCCCCGATGATCGGACTGTCGCCGATCCGGCCGGCGGGCTTGTTGTTGTAGCCGCCCGTCGAGGTGCCGGCGGCCAGATGGCCTTTCGCGTCGCGCGCCACGGCG
>CAIYZJ010000150.1 GCA_903930675.1 uncultured Hyphomicrobiales bacterium | reverse complement strand
TTGTGCATCGTATCCAGCGAAGGCTGATCGCCGGTGTAAGAGTGGATCGTGGTCATCATGCCCTTTTCGATGCCGATCATGTCGTTCAAAACCTTGGCCACAGGCGAGAGGCAATTGGTGGTGCAAGAGGCATTCGAGACCACCAGATCGGCCGAGGTCAGGGTGTCATGGTTGACGCCGAAGACAATCGTCTTATCCGCGCCGTCGCCCGGCGCCGAGATCAGCACGCGCTTGGAGCCATTCTCCAGATGCGCGAGGCAGGCCTGTTTGGAAGTGAAAATGCCTGTGCATTCCATGACGATATCAACATCGCTCCAGGGCAGTTCGGCCGGATTGCGGATCGCGGTGACCATGATGTGCCCGCGCCCGACGTCAATCCAATCGGGGCCGGTGGTCACGACCGCCGGAAACCGGCCATGCACCGAATCGTAGCGCAGCAGATGGGCATTGGTTTCGACCGGACCGAGGTCATTGATCGCGACCACTTCGATATCGGTGCGCCCGGATTCTACGATCGCCCGAAGAATGTTGCGGCCAATGCGGCCGAACCCGTTGATTGCCACTTTTACAGCCATGCCATTCTCCTCTTAGTTTCGGTTCTATGCAGGCCCTCTTGGACCTCAAATAATGCTAACATCGCCTGATCAAAAGACAGTTAAAAGACAGGATGCCGCGCCCCAACGAGTTAGCGCCAAAGCCGGCCTGCCACAAGATGTGTAACGTCTCTTGACCGGGGGGCGCTGCTCGCTGTCGTTGTCGACCATCTTGGGGGTGGTACGACATGAAACGCAATATTTGGGTGTTTGCTGGGGCTGCCCTGCTGTCAATGGGGCTGTCGGGCACTGCAGGCTGGGCGCAGAGCTGTGGCGGGTTTACACGGTTCAGATCGGGGACAGCCTGTCAGTGATTGCCGATGGCCTGTACAAGGACGCCAAAAAATAGACCGCGATCCACCAAAGCAACCGCGATCAGATCGGCCCCAGCGCTGATAACCTGACGGTGGGCATGAAGCTGACGCTGCTGTGCCTGAACGGCCTGCCCCGTGGTTTGGAAGGTGGCACCGATCTTGCCGCAGCCGCCGCCCCGGCGACCGGCCCGGTGGTTACCGAAGGCACCGGCGTGCGCATCGAGCGCATCAATCTGGTCACCGGCGATGACTATGCGCCCTTCACCGACCGCAAGCTGGACAGGGGCGGTCTGCTGACCGAATTGGTGCAGCGCGCCATGGAAGAGGCGAACCCCGCCGAGGGCGTTGCGATCCACTGGGTGAACGACTGGGATTCGCATCTTGACACCTTGCCGAAGCAGGGCCTTGTCGACATGTCGTTCCCCTGGTCCAGACCGAATTGCGACGAGACCCCGGACGAATATCGCTGCCAGCCCTTCCTGTTCTCAGACCCGATGTTCGAAATCCTTGAACTGGTCTATATCGACAACACCCGGCCAATTACCTTTGAATCCGACGCCGATATGGTGGGAAAAACCCTGTGCCGGATGTCCGGCTATTCCACCCATGAATTGGATCAGGGCGGACGAAACTGGGTGAAGGAAGGCAAGATCAAGCTGGAACGCCCGGACGGGGTCGACGATTGCTTTAACCAATTGCTCGAAGGCAAGGTTGACGCGGTGATGATCGACGAATTCGCCGTACCGGATCAACGCCGGGCTGGCCGCGATCAAGGCCAATGGGCGCTATGACGAGATCGTCAACCGGCACCTCGGGATTTATATGCAGAATATGAACGAGAACTAGGGCCGGGGCGAAAGTCTCGGATTTAATGCCGCCAAAAGGCCAGCGCCCCGACGAAAACCAGCAGTTTGCGCGCCAGAAACAGCGAAGCGGCGCCGCTGTTCAAAACGACATCGGCGGCGATGGCGAGGCCGATGATGATGGCCATGACAGTGTAGATCCGATCATCCAAGCGCCTGCTCCGTCCGTTGCATTCTAATGGGCCCGGCCTGGCAGGGCATGTTGCGGCGATGGTTACACGATTTCCGCGCGCGATTGAAGCCACCGAGCAGCGCTTGGCTCTGCGTTGAGTTTAGGATTTGGGGGATTGCAAAATGGTTAACCACCGCCTCGGCCCGGCTTCAAGGCGTTGCTTTTCCGCTCGCAGCGGCTATCTAGGGCCAATCCAACACGGGATCCTACCATGAGCGGACTTCTGGCACTTTTTGACGATGTGGCGGCGATTGCCAAGATGGCGGCGGCCTCGGTCGATGATATTGCCGCGGCGGCCGCCAAGGCGGGGGTCAAGGCCGCGGGCGTTGTCATTGACGACGCGGCGGTGACGCCGAAATATGTGCACCGCTTTGCCGCCGACCGAGAATTGCCGATCATCTGGCGCATCGCCTTGGGATCGCTGAAGAACAAGCTGGTGATCCTGTTGCCGGGCCTCCTGGCGCTGGAGTATTTCCTGCCCGCCGTCATAACGCCGCTCTTGATGATCGGCGGGGCGTACTTGTGTTTTGAGGGTGCGGAAAAGCTGTTCCATGTCCTTTTTCCACATCAAGACGCCGAGGTGGACGCGGATTTCGACACCGGGGAACCGGCCCAACTGGAAGAAGAAAAGGTTGCCGGGGCGATCAAGACCGACTTTATTCTGTCGGCTGAGATCATGACTATTGCGCTGGCGGCCATTCCGAAGGGTAGTTTTTGGGTTGAGGCGGTCACGCTGGCCATCGTCGGGGTTCTTATCACCGCTGCGGTTTACGGGGCGGTGGCGCTTATTGTGAGGATGGATGACATCGGGCTGCATATGGCGGCGAACCGCAAGACCGCCGCCGCCCGCGCCTTTGGGCGGGGGCTGGTGTTGGCGATGCCAAAGCTGATGACGGTTCTGTCGACGGTTGGCACGGCGGCCATGCTGTGGGTCGGGGGTAGTATCATCATTCATGGGATGGACGTGCTGGGCCAGCACGAACCCTATGCCACGATCCATCATTGGGCCGAGGCTGCGGCGCATCTGGTTCCGCAAGCCTCGGGGTTTGTGGCATGGGCGGTGACGGCATTTTTTGACGGGATTTTAGGGGCCGCGCTTGGCTTTTTGCTGATCCCGCTTGCGACAAGGGTCATTGGGCCGCTTTGGGTGTGGGTCACCGGAAAAAAAGGGGCCGCCCACTGAAACGAATTGCGTCTTTCCCAGAGGCTTTGATGATGTGACCGCCCCCCGACGGCATCAATGTGCCAAGGTGGTTCTGTGAGGATCCACAAAGGAGGACGGTCATGTCGGAGATTACCACTGTCGGGCTCGACCTGGCGAAGAATGTGTTTCAGGTGCATGGGGC
>CAIYZJ010000149.1 GCA_903930675.1 uncultured Hyphomicrobiales bacterium | reverse complement strand
CATTGTCGGAGACGGATCGGCCACAACCAGCAAGAGTGCCTTTGACATGCTCATTGTCCCATCTGGTCAAGGAAGTGCCGCACAGCGGTATAAAACACATCCTGATTTTCAATCTGCATCATATGCGGCGCACCTTCCAGAATCACCCTCTGCCCATAGGCAAAGGCATCGGCCAGCACCGTGATCGCCTCGACAGAAGTGGCCAGATCCAGACTGCCGCCGATCACCAGCGCAGGCACCGTAACCTGTTTCAATTGCCCAAGCGCAGCATGTTCCGAAATCGCTTCCCATGCAGCGGCAAAATCGGACGGATCATCGGCCAGCAGGCGGGCGCGGACTTTTTCAACCTCGGGCGAATCCATAAATGCAGGCGTAAACCAGCGCTCCAGCGTGGCCGGTGTGACGGCCTGCATCCCGCCTTGCTCGGCATCCGAGCCACGCGCCAGAATCGCCTGTTTGAAGGCTGGCGGCACCATCGCCCCGCAACCGCACACGACCAGTCCCGAAACCAGTTCGGGATGCGTGATCGCCAGATTTTGCGCCACCATGCCGCCGAAGGACAGGCCGAGAACCATCGCTTTGGGCTGTCTTTGCCCCTGCCACGCATCTTTGATCACGGCCGCCACATCGGCCACGCAAGCCGCCATGCTGCCCGGACGCTTTGCTGGCGAAGAACCGCCATGGCCGCGCAGATCGACGCAGATCACGGTGTAATGATCGGACAAACGCTGCGGAAGATCACGCCAGAACGTGCCATCCAGTCCGACAGGATGCAGCAGCACCACCATGGGCCCGTGTCCGTGTCGGGTATAATGCAAAAGCGATTGTGTCATGAACCCACCCCTTGTCCGCAACCGTCAGAACAGGTGCAGGCGGCTTGAAATACCGCCCGCACCGGATTGTTACTCGGCTTCGATCGGCACGAGGAAGCGGCCATTGTCGATCTTCATCACACCGTCGACATACAGCGTCGGCTCCAGAATCACACCGTCGAGATGGATTTTGGAAAGGATAGAACCGCCGACATCGACATTGGTACCCAGACCGAAATGCAGGGTGCCGAGGATGTTCTTGTCCTCGCGCTGGATACCGCGCACCACCGCTTTGGCATTGACGCCGACAGAGGCCTCTGCGGGGCACATATAGGCGTTCTCGTCGCCGTATTCGATCAGGTAATCGCGCAGGATGCGGGCTTCGGCCCCACCGGCAATGTCGATCACCCGGCCGTCTTTGACAGTCAAAGCGATCGGCTCATAGATGCGGCCGATATGGTGCATGGTCAGGTCGATTACCAGCTTGCCATTGGCCGAACCTTCGACAGGTGCCACGTTGAATTCGCCGGTCGGGAACAGGTAATAATACAAGCCGCCTTCGCGGTTTTCGTCCTTGCCGAAGTCAATGATCTTGTAGGGATCGAAACTGTCGCCCGGCATCGGCGGGAAGGTGATGCGGTTTTCGACGCTATAGGTGAAATCGGTACCATAGCGCGAGGTGACATGGCAGGTTTTGGCATTGGGGCCAAACACGTTTTTGGCAACGAAATGCTTGCGTTCGGCCACCTTTTTCATGTCTTCGGTGATCGCACCCGACTGCAACTGTTCCAGCGTCATGCCGCCATCAAGGCAGATGGAAGGAATACGGGCCTGCATCGCACGGAAGCTGGCCGGCGAATGCAGCATGCCGGTCGAGCACAGCAAGACATTGACATCGGATTTCATCATCGCTTCGCACACGGCGGCAGGCGGGTCATAATAATCGGCAGGACGACGCTCGAACAAAGCAAGGGTCGTATCCGCCCCGATTTCCTGACAGATGCTCATCACGGCCTGCCAGACACGCGGATCATGCGCGGTGTCGGACAGGATCAAAACCTTGTCACCGGCTTTGATGTTGCGCACAAACGGACGGCGCAGATAATCCATGCTTCCGGTAATCAAACCACTATTGCCCGACATTCCAGTCTCTCCCTCTGGTCTTTTTATGATGTGACATATGCAAAGCCGGTACGCTCACTGCCCGGATTTACGGATCATCTTATTGTCGACACTTTGTAACGCGCCGGATGAAATTTCGTCAAGGGCTTCACTGTTTTTACAGCATCCAAAATCAAAAATTGAAAATTTTTTACATAATATCAATAAACTAGCTCAAGATAATTTTTAAGCCTTTCTGCATCACCCATATCTGGGACACTGGTTTCGCTGTTCGTTTTATGTCGACAATCGACAGTTCAGGATTGCATCAAGCACATTTCCTGCTCCCTAAGCGCCCTGTCCTGCCCTTGTGAAAATCTTGTACAGATCACCCGTTTGATCCGGGTCAAGCGATCCGGCGGTCTGAAACAATCTCCTGCCGACCATATCCGATGCCGAAGCCGGACTTGCAGGACTGTCCGGAAGCAATAAGCCGAGACCTGATTGCCGCGTTGAAGCTGGCAGTCTTTCGCCATGCCCCGAACAAGGAACTGATAGCATTATTCCGTTTTTTAGTCATATCCAGCAATTTCACTAAACAGAATCCTTCAATCGCAAAAAAGCATAGCAGCCATGAAGGCCCTGCTCCAGCCATCGCACACAGGCTGAATCGAGCGGCATCCAGCAAAGCGGGCCGACATAATTTCATTTCTCCGAACAATTGAAACCGGCTCAAACCCAGACACTGCAGAGCCGATAGAACGGCTGTTCACGTTCAAACAGAGATGCCTCCCCCAAAGCGTCCCGCGGCGGCTGCGACCAGATTGTAAAAAGGCATTTTATTTTTTACCCGTTTAAAGTGTCGACAGATATTGACGTATCCGCAAAAGGGTGAAACGCTAGGCACTAGAAATCATAAGATTGGTGTCAAACCGCAACAGTCGACCAGTTGAAAAGGGAAGAGACAAACATGTTGAAGCAACTCAAACTGACCACCGTGGCATTGACGGCGATGGCCTCCTTGATGATGGGCGCCGCTCAGGCCGATCAATTGAAATACGGCGATTACACACCGCAAGGTGCGAACGAATATGCCAAGAGCGCCGAATGGATGGGCAAGGAATTGCCGAAGCGGTCCAACAACAAGCATTCCATGCTGATGCTGTGGGGCGGCACCGTGGTGAAGGTCGGTGAAGTGCCGACTGCGGTGGAAAACGGCGTGATTGACCTCGGCCCGCTGGTCACACCTTATTTCCCCGATCAATTTCCGATCAACAACGCCATTCCGTTCTTCTGGCCACAGCCGAAGTCACAGGCCCAGCTTGGCGAGCTGATGCTGAAATGGCATGACGAGCATCCGGAATTCGCCAAGGAACTGGCCAAATTCAAACTGAAGATGATCTCGGTCCGTCCGCTGCCGTCTTACGGCATGATCTGCTCCAAGCCGATCCGCACCATGGAAGATTTCAAGGGCAAGCGCATCCGCTCCTACGGCGTCGCTTTGCCAGCCATGCTGGAAGCCCTCGGTGCCGTGCCGGTCTCGATGTCAGATGCGGAAGCCTATGAAGCTCTAGGCAACGGCATTCTCGATTGCTCTCCCGGCGATCCCGCTTTGACGGTCGGCTGGAAATGGGCCGATGTCGCCAAATATTTCATCGATGTGCCGATGGGTGCCTCATGGGGCCATCTGGTCATCATGAACATCGACAAATACAACGCGCTTCCGGCCGATCTGAAAAAGATCATGGACGACATGAAGAAAGATTATCTGGCCGAATTCCTGCGTTCTTACGACAAGGCCACGGCCGATACTCTGGAATCATGGAAGAAGTCCGGCAAGGTTGAAATCATCAAGATCAATGCCGACGATTTCAACAAGGCCACACTCGGCAATGCCAAAGTGCAGTCCGTGCGCAACAGCTGGATTGATCGCGCGATGAAGGCCGGCATGCCTGAAGCATCGGCCAAAAAGGTCGTCAACGACATCAACAACTAATCTCTGACAACCAAGCCGGAGCGGGTCCTGCCCGCTCCGGTTTTCGCTTTTAAAAAGCACAGTCGCATTGGGTGGAGACCGGTATGAAACACGGATTTATAAAACTGTATAAAACAAGCGGGAAGTGGATGGAATATGCCGCTGCGATTGCCGGGTTTCTCGCCTTCCTGATGATGTGGGTGATTGATACCAACGCCATCTCGCGCAAACTGTTCAACGCGCCGGTTCCCGCCGGTGTTGAATTTACCCAATCCATTCTGACGGCCGTGATCATGCTGCCCTTCGCTTACACGCTGTACAAGCAGGAGCATGTGAATACCGTGTTTCTGACATCGCGCTTCTCGCCGGAATTCAACCGCTGGCTCCACTGTTTCTGGATGACGGTCGGCATGCTGATTTTTGCCGCGGTAGCCTAT
>CAIYZJ010000148.1 GCA_903930675.1 uncultured Hyphomicrobiales bacterium | reverse complement strand
GGTGACATCCAGCACCTTGTCGAGCCGCTGGGTGAGATTGGTCACGGCGCGGCCGGAATTCTCCACCGAGCGTTTCCATTCGTTCATCGCCGCCACAAACACCGCCGCCATGGCATTGTTGGGCCGCTCGGACAACGCGCGGTACAGTTCTTCGAGCGACTGGCCCGACCAGAACACTTCCTCGAAGCGGTCCATCGAGCGGCGCTCGCGGCGAAACAGCAATTCCTTGTCGATGATGATCGACCAGCACCAGACCGAGGACGCCAAAAGGCCCAGCATCACGGCTTTCACGACAAAATGCGCGTTCCAGAACATCGTCCAGATCGAAATTTCGCTGCTGGCGGTGTGCAAGGCACCTGCTACAACCTCTGTGCCGTTCATCGTGACATCCTCTTCAAAGACCGAACCGGCGTGCGTCCCGCTGCGAAACAACGCCATTTCCTGATATCGCTGTGATGTGCCAAAATTCAGGCAAAAACAGGGCATCACCTGCGAATCACGGGCGCAAACCCACTGCTCGCATTAAGAAACGCATCAGGCTTAATTCTTCGTTACCATCCATGAAAAAGCCCGCCATAAGACGGGCTTTCAGAGGCTTATCGGTGCAAAATCGTTTCAATCCCGGTCGAGATCGTCTTTGCCTGCGGCCCGTTCGGCCAGATAATCCTCGGTGGTGCGCACCCTAGGGCGTTGCGGGATCGCAGTTCCGCCGGAGGAAAGATGCGGATCAAGCCCGTCATTGATCACGGTTTCGATCCGGCAATCATCGCACATGCCGATCACCGACAACCGTTTCTCGCTGTCATACATCCAGTGCTTGCCCGCCAACTGGCTGCGGATTTTATCAATGGTGCTTTTGACCCCGAACGGCTTGGCGCAGACCGTGCACAAGGCCGGCTCCTCGGCTTTGATCACCTGCTTGGGCGCGCCCCATGCCGTAAAGTCGATCTGCGGCACCAGTGTGATGACCTTTTCGGGACAGGTGGCCGCGCACAACCCGCATTGTACGCACAGGCTCTCGCTGAACGACAGGGCCGGACGGTCGGGATTGTCCGACAGCGCGCTGACCGGACAGGCCGTCACACAGGCCAGACACAGCGTGCAGCCCGCCACATCGACCTGCACCTTGCCGAACGGTGCGCCTTTGTCGAGGGGCACCACATCGACCATCACGGGGGCGGCATGGTGCAATTCGCGCAAGGCGAGTTCCATCAAGCCGCGCTTGCGCCCTTGCGGCATGAAAGAGGCGCGTTCGCGCGCGCCCTGCCCTTTCGGCATGGCCTCGATCAGCTCGCGCAGCTGGTCGGGATCATCGGTGGACAAGAGTGCCAGACTGTTGCCCCCATAGCCGAGCGGCTCCAGAATCGAGCGCATCAGGTGCAGCGTGGAGTCCAGTCCCGACTGGTCATGTTTGGGTCTGGCGCGCACGAGCAGCCCGACATTGACCGCGCCATAGGCATAGGCGGCGGCCAGCATTTCCGGCCCGATCTGTGATATTTCGTTGACCTGCAAAGGCAGCACGCGCGCAGGCAAGCCGCGTCCGCAGCGCGCCAGCATGGTGATCAGATCCTGCCCGTGCCCGCCCTCGTGCAGCAACACCATCGCTTCCGTCCCGCCTGCGGCGTGATAGGTGGCAAGCAAGGTGCGCAAGCGGCGCATCAGCGCATCGACGGGCGGCAGGCGATAGGCGGCAGCGCCGGTCGGGCAGGCCGCAGCGCAGGAACCGCAACCGGCACAGATGGCCGGATCAATCGCCACCGACGCGCCTTGCGGGGTAATCGCCCCGGTCGGGCACAGATCAAGACAGCGCGTGCAGCCGGTCTTGCCCGAGCGCGAATGGGCACACAGCGACGGGGTCATATCAATGTAATGGGGACGGTCGAACACGCCGACCAGTTGACTGATCTGATAGATCGCCTTTTCAACCGCCAAAGCATCGGACGGCGCGGCGCGGCAATAGCCGTCGCGCAGCTCGTGGGCCGCAAACAGCGGCTGGCCACCGGTCAGATCAAGCACAAGATCACAGGTCGAAGTCGCCCCCTGACGGACCGGACCGAATTGATAGGTTTGACGCGAGGACGGCAGGGACAGCGCGAAATCATCAATGCTCAAAGCAAAGGCCCCGAGATGACCACTCGACAGCCGCACTTTGCCCTGCACCACCGGAAACGGTGTCAGGCGCGGCGGCACAACCGAACTTCCCGGTAACAGCATCACCGTGACATCGAGCTGGTCGGCCAAGCGCAATCCAGCCTCGATGGCGGTCTGGTCCGAGCCAACAATCAGCACCACGCCTTTGCTTTCAAGCGGGATATAGGGTGTAGGCGGCATCGGCTCGCGGGCCGCGGCCAGCAGGGCTGCCATTTTGGGACCGGCCAGTTCCGCCTCGTCCGACCAGCCGGCCATATCGCGCAGATTGGCAAACAGCAATGTGCCGTCACTCGACACTTCATCGGCCATTTCACGGAAGACGGGCTCTTCCTGCGTGCAGCCGATCAGCAGCGGTTGACCGCTCGCCATCTGTTGTTTGACCAGTTCCGCCTGCTTGCGGCACAATTGGGTGCCTGCGCGCACAGGCAGGCCGAGCCGTTCCAGCACGGCCAGATCCAGAGGCATGGTATCATCGCATGAACAAACAAAAGTGACCGGTCCATTCATCTCAGAGCGTTCCCTTGATATGGCAGCACTGTGCACGGCCATTTTGATTGCAATCCCGTTGAGGCCCCGTGTCTTGCCAGAAACGGTTTTTCAGTCCACTCATTCACAATAACAGTCACGACTATACACACGACTATACACCTCGACGCACGGGAACATATCGTCTCCCGTCAGAAAAAGCGAAAATGATATGCCTGACAGCCTAAACCAATCCCTCAAAGACATGTCACTGCCTCCCGTCTATCGCCTTTTCATCGCAGGAATAGAAGACAGCGCCCGTGTTATGGCCATCGGGCTTGCCCCCAATCGCGGCGCGGGAACGCTCGTGGTGCGCGCCCATCCCGCTCTGGTCGATTTGGCTGTAGTGCTTGAGCCGGACGATGTGCTGCGCACGGCGCGACGGGCGTTTTTTGCCTGTATGGCCGCTTTGGGCGACGCCTTTGCCAGCCATGCCCCGCCCGAAAAGCCTTTGATTTTCGGCTGGCCAGCCACATTGCTGTGCGACGGCGCGAGAATCGGCGGCGGCAGAATGGACACCCCCGCAGGCACCGATGACAATGAGCGGCCCGACTGGCTGGTCTTTTCGGCGCAAATCACCATCCGCCATGAAGACACGTTCGATGCGGGCCTTTATCCCCATTCCACCACTTTGGAAAACGAAGGCTTCGAGAGTCTGACGGCCAATCCCTATATCGAGAGTTTTACCCGTCATTTGATGACCCATATCGACCTGATGCAGCACAAGGGCTTCCGCCCCGTGGCCGAGGCCTATCTGATGCGCTTGCAGCGCGACCCGCGCAAATGCGAACGCCAAATCGACCCCTACGGCAATCTGGTGACGCGCTTCCAGCCCAATACCCGCGGCCAGACCACGCCTTTGCTGCCCGAAGCTGTCACCCCCGAATGGTTCGACAACGAAACAGGGATGCCGCGACTGTGAGATTGCTGCGCACCATCCAGCTTGATGTATCCGATACGCTGGTGTTCGAACGTGCCGCCACGCCGGGTGAATGGGCGGTGAGCGGTTCATTCCTGTTCATGGATGACGATCCGGCCCGGCTGACGGGCAAACGCCGTGCGGCCTTCCGGCAGGGCTTTGCCGGTGTCCGCTCGCTCGGTTTCTCGACTTTGGCGGTGGTTACACCCGCACATGAGCACGAGATCGAACAAGCCACTCAGGATTTGGCCCAAAGCCTGATCGAGCAACTGGGCGCGCCCGACCTTTCCACTGCGCTGGAGGCCGCACGCGACGAAATCCGCTTTTGTGCAAGCCTGTGCATGAACGGTTCGGAGCCCTATCCCGAAGGCACGGTGATCGCGCTGACCCGCAGCCACGAGGATGGCGAGATCACCGAGCAGTTCCGCTCGCTCTCGCGCCGACAGGCGCGGCAGGCGGAGGATGACTGGCACAGCGACGCCCGCGCTTTTGCCATCATCGAGGTCGATGATACAAATGCGATCGAGGAGCGTATTGATCTTGTCTCGCTGGTGAAGGATCCGAAGCAGTGAAAGAATTCTGGGTTTCAAGCGGCCACCATCTGACCTGTCGCAATCCGCAGGGTACGCTGGATGTGACCGATGAATTGCTACTGGGCCTGTTGGCGCGGCCCGAAGTGATGCCGCCGGATGACGCCTGTGCCAACGAAAAGGCCCTGCATCGGGCCCTGCTCGCCGATCCGCGCCGCGTGGTCGGGGCTGTCGAGATCGAGTGCATGGACGATGCGGATGCCCGCGAGAACTGGCATTTCCTGATCGGCTTCCGTGACCTGTTGCTGGCCCATGGCACGATCGAGGCCAGCTATCTGGCACTCATCAAGCAAGACGCCATCACCGTGCCGCCGATCTTTTTGGCGCAACTGGTGCATCTGATCCTGCGCAACGCGCTGGACGGATGCGAGGATACTTTGATCTTGCGGGCGGGTGAATTGTTCTTCCGCAGCCAGAAAGCCTCGATGCATGACGGGCATTTGCTGCTGGTTGATCTCGATCTGGTCGAAAGCCTGTCGGCAGACCCGCATCAATCGCCGCTGCTGTCGATGATGGGCGAACAGCGGATCCGCGAACTTGATATACTCGGCCCCGACAATGCCTATGATTACTGGAGCCGTTCGGATGCTTTTTCGATGGTGTTCGATCTGTCGCAACGCACCTCGCGCGAGGCTCTGGCCCGCGTGATCGAGCGCTGGGTCCACCATCTGACAGGGGTGACACTGACCATCGAGCCGATCGAGACAATGAGCGACGACGACTGGCGCTGGTTTATCGGGCTCGACAGCACCGGCACGCGCATCGGCAATGCGTTGTGGAACAGCGAATGGATGCCCGACGAGTTGAAACAACGCGCCGTGGCCTTCTATCAGGCACAGATCGACCAGCAACTTCCGCTCCTGCCGGATGTCACGGGGCATCCGCTCTATCTCATTCTCGGCATGGATGCGGACGGGCACATCATGGTCAAACCGCAAAATCTGATTGCCGGCCTGCCCCTCAAACGCAACAACTGAACCCGACAGCAAGGGACGATTGATCATGCACAGCCAATCCATGCCCGTCGGTGTTCTCGTTTCGCGCCACCCGCGCCCCCTGCACGCCCAAAACGAGGTGTTGAAACCGCTGGCGGTGGTGACCGATATGCCGCCTTTGCCGGATTGGACCCTGCTGCTCCGCGATGGCGAGGTCGAGGTACTGTATGCAGGACAAAGCCATGTCGTGCTCTATCCGGGCGAGGCAGCCCATTACGAGGACAATCTGGCCCTTGATCCGCCCCGCATCTGGGTGGCAGTCCGGCCCGATATCGAGCACTTCGGCACGATTGCTGCCTTGTCGCTCGATCCCTATGAGGGCGAAGCCATGGCCGATGTCGAAGGCGATACGGTGGAAGCGCTGCCGATGCCGCACGCTTTGCGGGAATGGCTGGCCGATTTCATCCTCCAGTTTCCGCCCAACCGCACCTTCTTCAAACGACAGCGCAACAAAGCCGGGCAACCCCTGCGCGACATGGACGGGGATGGCGAATGAGCGGCAATGATCAAGACGGGGAAACTGGTGCCGAACGCAAGCCGTTTCTGGCGCGATGGTCCCAACGCAAAATCGACCAGTCCAAACCGGCGTCCGACACGTCCGCACCGCCGCCTGTGGCTGCCCGACCCGATGACACAGACAACAAACCCTTCGATCCACAAGCCTTCGAACTGCCGATTCCCGATCTCGATGACATTGTTGCGGGATTCGATATGCGGCCTTTCCTGCAAAAAGGCGTACCCGAAAACCTCAAAAATGCAGCTTTGCGCAAATTATGGGTGACCGACCCAGCCATTGCCGGCTTTGTTTCGCCCGCGCTAGATTATGCCCACGACTATAACACACCGGGCGCAGCACCCGGCTTCGGGCCGCTGATCGGCGACCATGATCTGACCAGCCTGATGGAAAACCTGTTCAGCCGCGACCCCAAAGACAAAACCCCGCAAGAGCCTCGAAAGATGACACAAATTCCACCGGAACCACAGTCAGAGGCACTTCCGCCCCCCGCCCAAGAACTTGTTCCCGAAGCACAAGAACCTGTTCCTGAAGCACAAACAAAAACAAAAACGGCCTTGATAACCCCGGCTCAAAATGAACATCCAGTGACATCTGCGCCGATAGCTCCCCCCCCGAAATCCCGCCACGGCAGCGCCCTTCCAGAATAATGCAAACCGCTTGAGACCGGTTGACATTTTAAGGGTATAGGGTAACCCTATGATCCAGAGTTTCAATTGCTGCGTAATCAGAGTCGAAAATTAATAATCGACCAGCATAGGGTTAGGGGAATGCGGGATCAGGGATTGCTATCAGCAATCGAGACTGTCGGGGGGATTAGTGCCCTTGCCCGTGCTTTGGGCCTTGCACAGCCGTCTGTTTCTGCCTGGCAGCGTATACCCGCAGATCGTGTTGTCTCCATAGAAACCATCACCGGTCTGTCACGCATGGTGTTGCGTCCCGATCTGTTCGGCGAGACGTCCGAGAGCGCGGCCACGGCGATCGGCATGGATCCGATCGAGGCGATGCGGGCAGATCTTTACACGCTGCTGTCACGGGCACTGTCACGGGCGCCCGATGGCTCTTTGCTCGAAAAATTGCATACAATGGCAGGTGATGCCTCGCCTCTGGGCCAAGCCTTGCAACAACTGGCCTTGGCCAGCTTGCCGGGCGACGCACAAAAGATCGAACGCGATTATTTCAACCTGTTCATCGGTCTGGGCCGCGGCGAATTGCTGCCCTATGCCAGTTTTTACCTGACAGGTTTTCTGCATGAACGCCCATTGGCGAGCCTGCGCGACGACCTCAGACGTCTGGGGCTCGAACGCTCCGGCACGATGAGCGAGCCCGAGGATCATATGGCCATCCTGTGCGAGGTAATGGCCACGCTGATCCGCACCTGCTCTGCGGGCATTTTACTGGAACAGGCCCATCTGTTCGAGAGGCATATCAAGCCGTGGGGAAGCCGTTTTTTTGCCGATCTCGAGAGCAGCGCAAAAACCGATTTCTACAAGAGCCTTGGGGCACTCGGGCTGCTGTGGATGGATATAGAAGAAGAAGCATTCGCGCTGGCCTGAGGCAGGTGCGGGACAAACAGGACCAGCCGGACCGCTGGATTTGGAGGACGTGATGAGCGAAAGCAAAACGACATCTGCAGTGCAGACATCCGAAGACAAGGATGTGAGCCGCCGTCGGTTTTTCAAAGTGCTCGGCGGAGCATCGACCGTAGCCCTTGCCGCCCCGATCATGAGCGGTGACGCCCATGCAGGCGAAAGCAAGAACGAGGCTCGCAAATCGCGCTATCGGGAAACCGATCATGTCAAAAAATTTTACAGCACCAACCGGTACTGAGGGAAGCGACCATGCTGATCAAACGCAAAAGCGGTGAAGCCACCCGCACCCGTCTGCAAGCCATGAACAACGGCCTGTCGTCCGGTGTGCTCGATAGACGTTCTTTCCTGACCCAATCCGGACTTGCACTTGGCGGTGTTGCCGCCATCGGCTCGATCCAGCTCGGTGCTGTACGCAAGGCCGAGGCCGGTCCTGTCAACCGCGCCGCACCGGTTGAAATTCGCAAGAATATTTGCACCCATTGTTCGGTTGGGTGTTCGGTCACTGCCGAAGTGCAAAACGGCGTCTGGGTCGGTCAGGAACCCGCATGGGACAGCCCGATCAATCGCGGCACCCATTGCGCCAAGGGCGCATCGGTACGCGAACTGGTGCATGGCGACCGCCGCATCAAATATCCTATGAAACTGGTCAACGGTGAATGGCAGCGCCTGTCATGGGAAACCGCAATCAGCGAAATCTCGAGCAAGATGGTCGAAATCCGCGACAAATCCGGCGCCGATTCGGTGTTCATGCTTGGCTCGGCCAAAATGTCGAACGAAGGAGCCTATCTGTTCCGTAAGTTCGGCGCGTTCTGGGGCACGAATTCGGTCGACCATCAAGCCCGTATCTGCCACTCCACCACCGTGGCAGGTGTGGCCAATACATGGGGCTACGGCGCCCAAACCAATTCCTATAACGACATCCGCAACTCCAAGACCATCATCATCATGGGCGGCAATCCGGCGGAAGCGCATCCGGTGTCGTTGCAGCATGTGCTGTCGGGCAAGGAGATCAACCGCGCCAACCTGTTTGTCATCGACCCGCGTTTTACCCGCACCGCCGCCCATGCAACCGAGTATGTGCGCATGCGTCCGGGCACCGATATTCCGATCATCTGGGGCATGCTGCACCATATTTTCGCCAATGGATGGGAAGACAAAGACTTTATCGCCAAGCGCGTTTACGGCATGGACGAGGTTCGCAAGGAAGTTGCGAAATGGACACCCGAAGAGGTTGAGCGGGTCACCGGCATACCGGGCGAGCAGCTCAAGCGCGTGGCCCAAACCTTTGCCACGCAGAAGCCGTCCACTCTGATCTGGTGCATGGGCGCGACGCAAAAGACCGTCGGCACCGCCAATGTGCGCGCTTTCTGTACCTTGTTGCTGGCCACCGGCAATGTCGGCTCGCAAGGCACCGGCGCCAACATTTTCCGTGGCCACTGCAACGTGCAGGGCGCCACCGATATGGGCCTCGATGTCGCCAATCTGCCGCTCTATTACGGGTTGGTCGAAGGGGCATGGAAGCATTGGTCGCGTGTGTGGGAAGTCGAGTATGACTATCTGCAATCTCGTTTCGACGAAGTTCCTGCCAAGGCCGGAAGACCGGCGCGCACACGCAAACAGAACATGGAAACCTCTGGTATTCCATCGACCCGCTGGTTCGATGCCGTCAGCATGCCGTCCGATAATGTCGACCAGCGAGACAATGTCAAAGCCATGTTCATCATGGGCCATGGCGGTAACACCGTGACCCGTATGCCTGAAATGGCCAAGGGCATCGAGCGGCTCGAATTGCTGGTGGTGTGCGATCCGCATCCGACCACCTTTGCCATTCACGGCGAGCGCAAGAACGGCACCTATCTGCTGCCGATCTGCACACAGTTCGAAACATCCGGATCGCGTACCGCCTCGAACCGCTCGATCCAGTGGGGCGAGAAAGTGGTCAATCCGATCTTTGAATCCAAAGACGATTACGAGGTCATCTACCGCTTCGCCCAGAAACTCGGTTTTGACGACAAGATGTTCAAGAACATCAAGGTCGAAAACAACCGTCCGGTGCCCGAAGATATTTTGCGCGAAATCAACCGCGGCGGCTGGTCGACCGGCTATACCGGACAGTCCCCCGAACGGCTGAAGGCGCATATGGCTAACCAGAAGGATTTCGATCTGGTCACGCTGCGCGCCAAAGACGGCCCTGCCAAAGGCGATTATTACGGCCTGCCATGGCCGTGCTGGGGCACACCCGATATCAAGCATCCGGGCACGCATATTCTCTATAACAACAACCTCAATGTCCGCGATGGCGGCGGGGCATTCCGTCCGCGCTTCGGGGTCGAATATCAGGGCAAGACCCTGCTGGCCGAAGGCTCCTATTCCCTCGGCTCGGAGCTGACAGACGGATATCCGGAATTCACCTTCGGCATTTTCAAACGCCTTGGCTGGGACGCCGATCTGACGCCAAGCGAACTGGCGACGATTACCAAAATCGGCGGCAATGCGGTGGATGGGGTCAGCTGGGCCACCGATCTCTCGGGTGGCATCCAGCGCGTCTGCCTCAAACACGGCGTCAGCCCTTTCGGCAACGGCAAGGCCCGCGTGATTGCGTGGAACCTGCCGGATCCGGTGCCTGTGCATCGCGAGCCGATCTATTCACCCAAGCCCGATCTGGTCGCCAAATATCCGACCCGTCCGGATGCGCGCGAATTGCGCATGCCCAATCGCGGCGGTTCGGTGCAAAAGGCAGCAGTGGATTCGGGCATAGCGCTGAAGTTCCCGATCGTGCTCACCTCCGGTCGTCTGGTCGAATATGAAGGCGGCGGCGAAGAAACCCGCTCCAACAAATGGCTGGCCGAATTGCAGCAGGACATGTTCATTGAAATCAACACCAATGACGCAGCCGAACGCGGCATCCGCGAAGGTCAATGGGTCTGGGTCAAGGGGCCGGAATCGGACTCCAAGGCCAAGGTCAAAGCACTTGTCACCGATCGTGTCGGGCGCGGCGTCGCCTTTATGCCGTACCATTTCGGCGGATGGTTCCAGGGCGTTGACCACCGGGCGAAATATCCCAAAGGAACCGATCCTATTGTCCTGGGCGAACCTGCCAATGGTGTCACCACCTATGGCTACGATCCGGTGACGGGGATGCAGGAAACAAAAGTCACGCTCTGCCAGATTGAAGCGGCGTAAGGGAGGCAAACATGGCTAGAATGAAATTCTTATGCGACGCCGACCGCTGCATCGAATGCAATGCCTGCGTCACAGCCTGCAAAAGCGAGCATGATGTGCCCTGGGGCATCAACCGCCGGCGCGTGGTGACCATCAATGACGGCAAGCCGGGCGAGCGGTCTGTCTCGATGGCCTGCATGCATTGCACCGATGCGCCGTGCCAGGCGGTCTGTCCGGTCGATTGCTTCCTGACCACGGCCGATGGCGTGGTTCTTCACAGCAAGGATCTGTGCATCGGTTGCGGCTATTGCTTCTATGCCTGCCCGTTCGGCGCACCCCAATATCCCAAGACCGGCAATTTCGGGTCCCGCGGCAAGATGGACAAGTGCACCTATTGCGCTG
>CAIYZJ010000147.1 GCA_903930675.1 uncultured Hyphomicrobiales bacterium | reverse complement strand
GTCCAGCGCCGTCTTGCCGCGCGCCAGAGCATGGACTTCCAGCCCTTCCTTGCAGAAGCGTTCCACCACCGCCGCGCCAATCCCCGAGGAGGCACCTGTGACCAGAGCAGTCTTATAATCGGAAAACGGCATATCAATCCCCACACTGTTCCATCAGGCTAATCATACGCCTTCACACGCGCTAAGACGGATTAAATGTGGCGGGATAAGATGCGCTTATGCTTGGGCGCGGGACATTTCAGGTGGCCTGACGCCGATGGGCCGTATGCCATGCAAGCGGTGATGCGCCTTGCCAATTCCAGCCATCGGACGCATCATGTGGCTGGTGAAGTAAGGGAGTTAGCTCGATGAATGGTGCCGAGAGTCTTGTCCATACGCTGCTCAAAAGCGGAGTTGATACCTGTTTCACCAATCCCGGCACATCAGAGATGCATTTTGTCGCCGCACTGGATCGTATTCCCGGCATGAAATGCGTGCTGGGTCTGTTTGAAGGCGTCGTGACCGGCGCGGCCGATGGCTATGGGCGCGTGACCGGAAAGCCTGCGGCAACGCTGCTGCATTGCGGGCCGGGACTGGCCAACGGATTGGCCAATCTGCACAATGCGCGGCGGGCAGGCTCGCCGATTGTCAATATCGTCGGTGATCAGGCCACCTATCATCGCCCGCTCGATGCCCCTTTGACGTCGGATACAGAGGGTTGGGCGCGCGGCGTCTCTTCTTGGGTGCGCACCGCCATGGATGTGCGCACGGTCGGACAGGATGCGGCGGCAGCTGTGCAGGCTTCCCAGACATCCCCCGGGCAGATTGCCAGTCTCATTCTGCCCTCGGATGTGTCGTGGAACGAGGGCGGTGTGGTGGGCGATGTTTTGCCGGTTCCGCGCGTGCCGCTGGTCGATTCTTTTGCGATTGAACAGGCCGCGCGCATCTTGCGCCAAGGCGGTTCTGCCAATGGGTTGATTTTGGGCCATGCCGGACTGACACAGCAAGGGCTGGCTCTGGCCTATCGGATTTCCGCTGCCACGGGCTGCCGCCTGATCGCCCAGGGGGCCAACGGCAAACTCTCGCGCGGCTACGGACGGGCGATTGTCGAGCGCGTGCCCTATGTTGTCGATCAGGCCGTGGCTGCGATGGCGGGGCTGAAATCCTTGGTCGTCTGCGGCACGTTCAAACCGGTGACATTTTTCGCCTATCCGAACAAGCCGCAATCCCCGATCCCGCATGATACGGCTATCCATGTGATGGCGCGGCAAGAGCAGGATATTCTGGAGGCTTTGGCGCGGCTTGCCGATGTCCTGCACGCGCCCGGGGTCGACGTGCCCTATCATGGCGACAAACTGCCAATCGACAGCGGCAAGCTCACCTCGGCCTCGGTGGCGGCAACGGTTGCCAGCCTCATGCCGGAAGGGGCGATTATTTCCGATGAATCCGTGTCGTTCGGCCGCGATTTCGCCGCCTATAGTCAGGCGGCCGAACCGCATGAATGGCTGAGTGTGACAGGGGGCGCGATCGGGCAGGGAATTCCGGTCTCGATCGGCGCTGCGATCGGTGCGCCGGATCGCCGTGTCATCAATCTGCAAGCCGATGGATCGGCCATGTACACGGTGCAGGGATTATGGACGCAGGCCCGCGAGAAGCTGGACATCACAACCGTGATCCTGTCCAACCGCAAATACCAGATTTTGATTGGTGAATTGGCCAATGTCGGCGCCAATCCCGGCCGCACGGCGCTGGATATGTTCGATCTCGGCAATCCGGATTTGAACTGGACGCAAATGGCCCGATCCATGGGTGTCGAAGCGGCCAGCACCGACAGCACCGAGGGCTTTGCCGATTTGCTGCAGGCCTCCTTCAAAAAGCGCGGACCGTTTTTGATCGAGCTGATGATCTGATCACGCCGTTTCGGGTCAAGGCCTGCGCGGTTACAGCATGACCTCGTAGGAGCAATTGACCAGCAATTCGGAAATCGACGCCGTGTTGGGCAATTCGACAATCAGCCCGACCAGTCTGGCCAGATCCTCGGGGCTGGTCATGTCTTCGGGCGGCATCGAGCTGGCAGCAAGGGCCATATCGGTTTTGACAAAACCGGGGCACAGCGCCAAAGCGCGCACCCCGTCATCCCAAGCGGCTGCGCGCACCGCATGCGAGAGTGCCACCAAGGCGAATTTGCTCATCTGGTAGCCGACATTGTCATTGCGCACCCGCTTGCCCGACAAGGACGCAATATTGACCACGCGGCCGCGTCCCGATTGCCGCAAGGCCGGCAAAGTGGCCTGTATCAATCTGAACGGGCCTTTGACATTGACCTCGATCATGGCATCGAGATCGCTTTCAAGCCCGTCTGCCAGACTGACCTTGCGCAATAGGCCGGCGGAATTGACCAGCACATCCAGCCGCCCGAACCGCTGCAGGCAGGCTTCGAGCCAACGCTGTCCGGCCAGCTTTTCGGTGGCCTCATAGGCAAAGATGTGGATATCCTCTGAAGTGCCAAACGCCTTGACCGCATCAAACGCCTCGGGCTGCCGCACACCGAGGCTGAGGGCATAGCCCTGTCGTGCCAATTGGCGGGCAATGGCCAAGCCGATACCCCGATTGGCCCCAGAGATCATGGCGACACGCTTTGTCGAACTGTGATTTTGCATCATCATACTACTCTTGATAGGCAGGAAACGACGTAAAATCAATATCTTATGAAGAGAGCGGTGCCCCTGAGCGGGGCATGGAGAATGCGGAAAATTATAGACTGTCGATTGACCATCTGGGTGACGCTTCGACAAATACGGGCAGAATAATTGGCGGTTATTTTATGCCCTTGATTACTGATATGAACGAATTGTTTGCTGATGGTGTAG
>CAIYZJ010000146.1 GCA_903930675.1 uncultured Hyphomicrobiales bacterium | reverse complement strand
GATCAGGATGATCGCGCCGAGGATCGCCCCGGGCAGCGAGCCGAGCCCGCCCAGCACCACCATCGACAGGATCAGGATCGAGACATTGAAGTTGAAATCGGCGGGCGAGATATAGCCCGCCGTATGCGCCCACAAGGCACCGGCGACACCCGCAAAAAAGCCCGAGACCGTGAAGCTCTCCAGCTTCAGGCGCGGCGTGTTGATGCCCATCGCATCGGCGCATTGGTCATCCTCGCGCAGGGCACGCAGGGCATTGCCGTAATAGGAATGGGACAGGCGGTGGATGACATAGACGCAAGCCGCGACAATCACCGCCACCAGATAATAAGCGGGCACGGGTTTGGAAAAATCGATATCGAACAGTTTCATGCCGCCAAACAGCAGGATGCCGTTCGGTCCCTTGGTCACGGGCACCCAGTTCAGCGTGATGACATGCAGCATCTGCCCGATGCCGAGCGTGGCCACCGCGAAATAGATCGAGACCAGCCGCATGGTCGGCACTGCGACCAGAAAGGCAATCAGCGCCGCCATCACTCCTGCCAGCGGAATGGTGAAGACGAAAGACAGTTTCAAATGCGTGGCCAGCAACGCCGCGCCATAGCCGCCGATGCCGTAAAAGGCGGCATGGCCGAGCTGCAACAGGCCCGCCACGCCCGTAACAAGATGCATGGAGGCGGCCAGCAGCGCGAAGATCATGATCGTGTTGGCGATCTGGTAGAAATAGCTGCGGCCCGCCAGTGACAGCAGCAAAGGCACAAGCACAAACAGGGCCGTCAGGATCAGGCCCGTCCAGAGCCAGCGGCGGGGTGTGGTGTCAGACGCGTTCACGGGCGCCTCCGAAAATCCCGCGGGGGAAAAAGATCAGCGTGATAATCAGGAAGGCATAGGCCACCAGATCCTGCCACACGGATGAGACAAAGATGCTCGACAAAGCTTCGCTGATCCCGATGATCAGCGCGCAAATCACCGCACCCGGAATGGAAGACAGGCCGCCCATCACCATCGCCACGAAGGCCTTGATGCCGGGGGTAAAACCCATGGCGGGGAAAATCGCGCCATAATAGAGGCCGACCAGAATCCCCGCGACAGCCCCCATGCCAGAGCCGACAGCAAAGGTCCATGCAATGGTGCGGTCGGTATTGATGCCGACATAGCGCGCGCCCAGCGGATTGTTGGACACCGCGCGGATCGACAGGCCGACACTGGTATATTTGAGAACGAATTGCAGTCCGGCCAGCATCAGAAACGAGGTGCCGAAAATAATCAGGTCACCGTCGACAATCGTGACAGGTCCGATCTTGATCGGTGAATTCAGCATGTGGCTGAGCGGCAGTGCCTGGAATTGCGAACCGAAAAACAGCTCGATGCCCTCGCGCGCGACAATCGACAGGGCCAGCGAGGACATCAAGGTTGCCTCGCGCATCGCACGGGATTTGAGCGTGGCTTCGTCGCTGAACCGCCGGAAGGGTTTGAAGGCAAAGCGTTCCAGCCCCACCCCCGTCAAAGCCCCCACCGCCAGCACGATCAGCAACACCACCACCAAAGGCGGCGCGAAAGTAACAAAGATCAGCAGGCCCGCAAAGGCCCCGATCGTGTAGATTTCGCCATGGGCAAAGTTGACGACATTCAGCACACCGAAAATCAGCGTGAAGCCAATCGCCACCAGTGCATAGACCATGCCCAAAGAAAGCCCGATCACCAGTTGCTGGAGATAATAGTCCATGGATCGGGCTTTCCTTTTTGTTTCAATCAGGCCACTGGATCGGCTGATTATTTGTCGACCGCAACAAATGCGCCATTCTTGACCTGCGCGCGCACCAGTTTTTTGGCTGGTTCGCGGTCGGCGTCAAACGTGGTGTCGCCTGTCACGCCGGGGAAGTTTTTGGTGGCAGCCAACTGGTCGCGCAGGCTTTTGCGGGTGACATTGGGATGGGCGCGCTCGAGGGCTGCCAGCATGATGTTGACGGCATCATAGGCTTGCGCAGGGAACTGGCCGGGTTCGGCCTGACCGGTTTTGGCTTTCCAGGCGGCAACGAAATCCTGCACATTTTTGGCAGGATTGTTGGGCAGGAAGGTGGCGGTCAGCTTCATGCCTTCGGCATCGGCACCGGCCAGCGTGATCAGCTGCTGGTTATAGGAGGCCGAGGTCGAATGCACCGGAATGGTCACGCTCAACTGTTTCATCTGCTTGAGGAACTGCGCGCCGTCCTCGTAGAAATAGCCGGTATAAATCGCATCGGGCTTGTCACGCGCGATCTTGGTGATGATCGGACGGAAATCGGCAAGGCCGCGGTTGAAGAATTCGGAGAACACGACCTGTCCGCCCAGCGCCTTGAACTTGTCGACGAAGTTGGACACCACCGTCTGGCCCCAATCGGTCTGTTCGGCAATCACCGCCACTTTGCGATAGCCGCTGGCATAGAGCCATTCGGCATTCAGCGGGCCTTCCTGGGCCTGTGTGGTGATGTTGCGGAACTGCCATTCCGACACTTTGGTGTAATCGGGATGCGAGGCCGTCTGCGACAGCTGCGGCATGCCGGCTTCCTTGTAGATCTGCGCGGAGGCAATCGAAACACCGGAGGTGAAGTCGCCCAGCACGCCGACAATCGCCTTGTCATCGACAAATTTGCGGGCAATCGCCACGCCTTCCTTGGTGTCGGAGCGGCTGTCTTCGAAGACGATCTCGACTTTGAACGGCTTGCCCGCTTTGGCGAACTGGTCGAGCGCGATTTCGGCCGAGTTTTTGAAATCGATGCCGTATTGCGCGGTATTGCCGGTCAGCGGCAACTGATAGCCGATTTTATAGGTCGGCTGTTGTGCGAGAGCAGGAAGGCCCAAGGCACCCAGTGCGAACGCAGTGCCAAGGGTTAACAGATGACGACGGTTTTTCATGAGACTGTCCTTTTCGATCGGAAAGAGTGGTGAACGCAAACGGGTTTATGCTTTGGCAGGACCGGGCAGCACTTTCAGGCGACAACAGCCCTGCTGGCCCTGACGCCATGTGTCTCCGGCAAAGGTGAAGCCTGCCGTTTCAAACAGGCCGCCGTCAATGGCGCCCGCAATCACGCAGAGGTCTTCCAGTTCCGCACCGGCGCGGCCCTGATCCTCCCATGCCTCTTTCAAGGGGCAACGGTGGAAATTGATTTCCAGCGCATCGTGATCGCAACGGATCACTTCGGGCGAAAACAAGGCTTCGCCTTCGATGATCCCGCATAAAAACGCGTCTTTGAGACCTGCCAGATCGGCCGGTCCGTGGGCGGCATAGGCCCCGCCCATTTTCTCGCCCATCCTTCGGGTCATCGCCATGCACAATTGCATGGCCTTTTCGCGCCCGAATTCGGCCTTCAGCACATCGAAGGTTTCGGCATAAAAGGCGGCGCGCATCGCGAAGGAGCGGCGCAGCAGATGCTGCATCTCGGTGGCGGGGACGGTGCGGTCCGATACGGCGGGGTCGGTCATGGAAACACTCCTTGCTGTCACGAGATTTCGGTGAGATCGCGCCGCCGGTAATCCAGCAGCATCACAGGGGCCAGTCGTCTGATCACGCCGTGAAACGGCAGCGGCTTGATCTCTGACAGCGGCAGGGCCAGCCGGTCGAGCGGTTCGCCCGCCAGCGCCTTGGCGAATTCGCCGCCCAAGGCGGTGGACAGCGCCACACCGCGCCCGTTGCAACCCACCCAGCCATAACCATTGGGGCCAAGCCGGTGGATGCGCGGGGCATAATCGCTGGTCATGCCGATATAACCGTTCCAGACCGCCGTAAAACGCACGGAAGGAAGTTGCGGAAAAATCCGCATCAGCCGGTCACCGATCCGGCCCCGCAACCGCTCATGGCCGCGATAGGGGATCACCAGCGCGCCGCCGGTCACCAGTTGGTGACGCGCGTCATAGCGCATGAAATAGAGATCGCCATGGGTATCGGACACCGCCTGACGCGCAGGGATGATTGCCGCGCGCTGGCTTTCGCCCAGCGGTTCGGTGGCCATTTGCCAGGACAGGACCGGCACAACCTCGCGCGCCAGATCGGGCATCAGATCGGGCGCAAAGGCATCCGTATAAGAATGGCTGGCCAGCAACAGGCCATGGGCTTTGACGCTGCCTTTGGGTGTTTGCACATGCCAGAACCCGTTCTGGTACTGCATGGTCTGCGCAGGGCTTCGGGCAAAAATCACGCCGCCCAACTGCTTGACGCGGGCCGCCATGCTGCGGGCGAAAGCCAGCGGATTGATATGGCCGCCGCTGTCATTCATGAAGCCGCCATGCCAGATCGGCGATCCGGTCAGGCGTTCCACGTCGGCCCGATCCAGCATGCGCACAGGCGCACCGCGTTTTTCCCATTGTTTGAAACGTTGTTCCGACAGCTTGATGCGTCCGGGCGTATGGGCTGGCTGGATCCAGCCGGACTGTTCCGCCTCGGCCTGCAAACCGTGTTTGCGCACCAGATCGAACAGCATGCCGGCCGAATCGCGCACCAGATCGGCCAGACGCTCGCCTGCTCCCTGATATTGGCTGATCATCATATCGGGATCGAGGCGGGTCAGCGTGGGAATCACCTGTCCGTTATTGCGGCCCGATGCGCCGAAACCGGGTTGCTGCGCCTCGATCACGGTCACCTGTTTGCCCGCTTCCAGCAGATGCAGCGCCGTCGACAGGCCGGTGAATCCGCTGCCGATAATCACGACCTCTGTCTCGTGCGGTCCTTCCAGCACAGGCCATGGCAAAGCAGGCTCACTCACCTGCGACCAATGCGACCGCTCGAAATTGCCGATGATGGAGGCAGGGTCGTTCATACGCCAACTTTCTCGAGAACATCCGTATATTTGTATCGGCTAGGGCAGCCGCCTGATCTGCAAACCTGATCCATTGTGCAGCTTAACTTCGCATTTGTATAACCAAATTTTATTATATGCACAAATTAAATTGTTATTTTATTTATTTAACAAATTATATTTGTATTTATAAGGAGGCGACTGCTTTTGCCAACTTGCGCCTGCGTGTTCACAAAGCGGCAATCATGCCAAATTGTTCTTGTTATGTTCTTGTTTCTCGTATTAAGGTCACCCATCATCGTTTTAGGGAGGGTTCGTGTTCCTGTGCGTGCGTTTCAAGCTGCTATCCGGTCCAAAATCGCTATTCCCATCTATATGACAGCGGTCTCGGCGGGTTTTCCGTCGCCTGCCGAAGATTATGTCGAGGGCAAACTGGACCTCAACGATCATCTGATTCCGCATCCCTCTGCCACGTTCATGGTGCGGGCAGTGGGGGATTCGATGGCGGGGGCGGGGATTTTTTCCGGGGATATTCTGGTGGTCGATCGCAGCGTGCAAGCCTGTCACGGCTCCATCATCATTGCGATTTTGAATGCCGAACTGACCGTGAAGCGGCTCTACAGGCGCAAAGGCATTGTGCGGTTGGAAGCGGCCAATCCGGCCTATCCTGCCATCGAGATTTCGGACGAATCGGATCTGTGTTGCTGGGGCGTTGTAACCGCAGCCATCCATCAATTCGACACGCGCCTTGCGCGTCATCCCCATGACGCCGGCGAAGGATGATCCGCCGCTGTCTATCCGTATGAAATGCGGTATGACCGTTGGTCACCATAATCTGATTTATATTTGGAGGTTCCATGCAAAGACTTCACCAGAATGCCCGCCGCAGCCGCGCCATCATTGTCAACAATATGGTCTATCTGTCAGGCCAATATGCCGATGACACGGACACCGGAATTCAAGGCCAGACCGAACAGATTTTACACAAGATCGACGACTTGCTGGCCGAAGCGGGCACGGATCGCAGCAAGCTGGTGCAGGTCGCCATCTGGCTGAAAACCATGGATGATTACGACGGCTTCAATGCGGTGTGGGATGCGTGGGTGATCCCCGGCCACACGCCGACCCGCGCCTGTGGCGAAGTCAAAATGGCCGATGACGATATGCTGGTCGAAATCATCGCCGTGGCTGCTTTGTAAGGCCAGAGGAACCGGATCATCACGGGTTTGCCATGCCGCTTTTTGCACTTGTCGATTGCAACAATTTCTATGTGAGTTGCGAGCGTCTGTTTGACCCCAAGCTCGAAGGCAGGGCGGTGATTGTGCTGTCCAACAATGACGGCTGTGCCGTGTCGCGCTCGGCCGAAGCCAAGGCCATGGGCATCAAGATGGGCGTGCCGCTGTTCAAAATCAAAGACCTTGTTGCCTCGCAACAGGTCGTGGTCCGCTCCTCCAATTATGCGCTGTATGGCGATATCAGCGCGCGGGTCGATGCGGCTTTGTCGCAGTTCAGCCCGCGCATTGAAAACTATTCGATCGACGAGAGTTTTCTCGACCTCTCCGATCTGCCGCTTGACGCCGATCCGGTGGCCCTGGGTACGGCAATGCGGGCCACTGTTTTGCAATGGGTTGGAATTCCGACTTGCGTCGGGATCGGGCCGACCAAAACACTGGCCAAGCTCGCCAACCACATCGCCAAGACAAATCCGTCGATGAAGGGGGTCTGCCATTTGCGCGCCGAGAGGCTCGACGCCATGCTGGCGGCTGTCAATGTCAAGGAAGTCTGGGGTATCGGCGGTTCCTATCTGGAACGGTTGAACGCGATCGGCGTGCAGACGGCGCTCGATCTGAAACGCCTCGATCCTGTGCGGGCGCGTGAATTGCTGACCGTGGTGGGGCAGCGGACAGTGCAGGAGTTGAACGGCATTGCCTGTTCCGATCTGGATCTGCATCCCAAGCCCAAACAGGCCACGGCCGTCACCCGCTCGTTCGGCAAGCCCGTCACCGCCTATCGGGAGATGGAAGAGGCCGTCAGTTTCTATGCGGCGCGGGCGGGTGAAAAGCTGCGCAAGGCCCGACAGGACTGCGGCTATATCAGCGTGTTCATCCGCACCAATGTGTTCAACAAGGATCCCAAATATTCCGCTTCCCGCTCCATCCGTCTGCCCGTGCCCGGCAATGACAGCCGGATGCTGATCCATTACGCCCTGCATGGTCTGGAATCCATCTGGCGCGAGGGCTATCGCTATGCCAAAGCAGGCGTGATCCTCAACGAGCTTGTGCCCGAAGGCACGGGGCAGGGGCAGCTGTTCCAGCCCGCGCCCTCCGGTCAAAGCAGTGCGATGATGCAGGTGATGGACCAGCTCAACAAACGCATGGGGCGGGGCACGGTCTATCAGGCCGTCACCGGCATCAAACGCGATTGGTCCTTGCGCGCTGAATACCGCTCTCCCCATTATACAAACCGCTGGACGGATTTGCCGAAAGTCAGATGTTGAAGGGGATGGCGTCCAATCAAATCCGCGGGTGCACAGTCAGTTTTGTGCGGCCGAATAAAACATGAAGCGCTTGCCTCAATTTTGCGCTAAATGGTGTGAGAATAGGTTTCGGATTACGGGATAGCGTGCGATCGATCGCACGCTCGGTTAGGGACATCAAATGGATATTATGTCGATAGAGTTTTTGTGGGCTTTGGTGGCCATCATCATGATTGATGTTGTACTGGGCGGTGAAAACGCATTGGTGATTGCCATGGCGGCCAAAAAGCTGCCGGAAGATTTACGCAAGCGCGCCATGCTGTGGGGCACATTTGGGGCCGTGGCGACGCGGTTTGCCTGTGTGGCTGCACTGACCTACCTGCTGATGATTCCGGGCTTGCGTCTGGTCGGCGGCATCGCGCTGATTTACATTGCATGGCAGCTCACGGCCAGTACGCACGATCATGATAAGGTCAAATCGGCCAGCACCTTCTGGGGGGCGATGGGCACCATCATCATGGCCGATGCCGTGATGGGTCTGGACAATGCGCTGGCCATTGCCGGTGCGGCCAACGGCAACTGGATTTTGATCATGATCGGACTTGTGGTCAGCGTACCGATTATCCTGTTCGGCAGCACATTGGTCGGCAGGATCATGGAACGCTATCCCGACAGCGTCTTTGCCGGAGCCTTCGTGCTCTATGTCGTGGCCATCAAAATGATTGTCGCAGAACCCTTCGTCAATGAGTATGTCGATCCGATGCATGATCTGGGGGAATTTGCTTTGCCTTGGGTTGGCGGCTTGGTGCTGACAGGCAAACAATATTACCGCAACCGCGTGGCACGCGCCCGTTCAGCCACCTGAGCTGCCTTTGATGCCCGCCGGGATAGGTTGCGATCAGTTTGGGGTCGCGGATCAACGAATTGGCGGGACCGGAATGGATGATCTCGCAGGTTTCAATGGCTGCGCGGGCGTATAGGCAAATTCAGTATGATTTGCCTGCAAACTGGATTGCATCCGTACACAGTGTTCGGAACGGACGGGTCTATCAACCCGCATTTATCCGCCGGACTCTGTGCCCCTTCAACGCAAAAACGCCCGCAGACTGTCATCTGCGGGCGTTTTGTCAGGATAGGTCAGAGGGAGCGCAAAGCCCGACGGCTCAGGCCAGATCGAAGCGATCGAGGTTCATCACCTTGGTCCATGCGGCCACGAAATCACCGATGAAAGCTTGTTCGCCATCGGCACAGGCATAGACTTCGGCCAAAGCCCGCAATTGCGAATTCGAACCGAAGACAAGATCGACGCGTGTGGCTGTCCATGTCAGGGAACCCGTGTTGCGGTCACGCCCTTCGAAGACATCGCCCTTGTCGGAAACGGGCTTCCATGTCGTGGCCATGTCGAGCAGGTTGACGAAGAAATCATTGCCGAGGATATCGGCCCGCTTGGTCAGGACACCGTGCTTGCTGCCATCCGCATTGGTGCCAAGCACACGCAGGCCGCCGATCAGCACGGTCATTTCCGGTGCGGTCAGGGTCAGCAACTGGGCGCGATCAAGCAGCATTTCTTCGGGAGAAACCGTGAAAGCGGTTTTCCGGTAGTTGCGGAACCCGTCGGCCGCGGGCTCCAGCACGGCGAAGGATTCCGTGTCGGTATGTTCCTGTGTCGCATCGGTGCGGCCGGGGGTGAAGGGAACGCTGACCGTGTGTCCTGCATTTTTGGCGGCCTGTTCGACCGCCGCACTGCCGGCCAGCACGATCAGATCGGCCAGCGAGACAGCCTTGCCGTCTTTGTGCTTGGCATTGAAATCCTTCTGGATCGCTTCCAGTTTGGCAAGCACCTTGGCCAGCTGTTCGGGTTGGTTGACGGCCCAATCCTTTTGCGGCGCCAAACGGATGCGCGCGCCATTGGCCCCGCCGCGCTTGTCCGAACCACGGAAGGTGGAGGCCGAGGCCCAAGCCGTCGAGACCAGCTCCGGGATCGTCAGGCCGGAGGCCAGAACAGCACCTTTCAGGGTCTGGATGTCCTGCGAGTCGATCGGCTTATGGCTTGCCGCTGGCAGGGGATCTTGCCACAGCAGATCTTCCTTCGGCACCAGCTTGCCCAGATAGCGCGAGCGCGGCCCCATATCGCGATGGGTCAGTTTGAACCAGGCGCGGGCGAACGCATCGGCAAATTCATCGGGGTTTTCGAAAAAGCGCTTCGAGATTTTGGCATAGGCCGGATCCATCTTGAGCGCGATATCGGTGGTGGCCATCATCGGCGCGTGACGCTTGGCAGGATCGTGGGCGTCGGGCACGGTGTTGTGTGCGGCGGCATCCTTCGGGGTCCACTGCCATGCACCGGCAGGGCTTTTGACCAGTTCCCAGTCATAATTGAACAGGTTTTCGAAGTAGTTGTTGTCCCATTTGATCGGGTTGGTGGTCCAAGCGCCTTCCAGCCCGCTGGTGATGGTGTCGACGCCCTTGCCGCTGCCATAGCTGCTGAGCCAGCCAAAGCCCTGTGCCTCGATGCTTGCCCCTTCGGGCTCGGGACCGACATATTTGGACGGGTCGGCTGCGCCGTGCACCTTGCCGAAGGTGTGACCTCCCGCGATCAGCGCCACGGTTTCCTCGTCATTCATCGCCATGCGGAGAAAGGTTTCACGGATATCGATGGCGGAAGCCAGCGGATCGGGCTTGCCGTTCGGGCCTTCGGGATTGACATAGATCAGGCCCATCTGCACGGCAGCCAGCGGGTTTTCGAGCTCGCGATCACCCGAATAGCGCTTGTCGCCCAGCCATGTGTCTTCATTGCCCCAATAGATGTCTTCTTCGGGTTCCCACACATCGGCGCGGCCACCGGCGAAGCCGAAAGGTTTGAAACCCATCGATTCCAGCGCGCAATTGCCGGCAAAAATCATCAGATCGGCCCAGGACAGGCTGTTGCCGTATTTCTGCTTGACCGGCCACAACAGGCGGCGGGCCTTGTCGAGATTGGCATTGTCGGGCCAGCTGTTGAGCGGGGCGAAACGCTGGGTGCCCGATGCTCCGCCACCGCGTCCGTCACCGGTGCGATAGGTGCCCGCGCTGTGCCACGCCATGCGGAGAAAGGTTTCACGGATATCGATGGCGGAAGCCAGCGGATCGGGCTTGCCGTTCGGGCCTTCGGGATTGACATAGATCAGGCCCATCTGCACGGCAGCCAGCGGGTTTT
>CAIYZJ010000145.1 GCA_903930675.1 uncultured Hyphomicrobiales bacterium | reverse complement strand
GGCGATATCGGCACTGGTCAGCTTGGCATGCGGCCCCTCGTTCCAGACGATATCCACCTGTTCGAGCGCGGATTTGGCGCGCCACCACGTATCGGCAATCACAGCCACGCCCATACCATCCACCGCGACGACTTTTTTGATGCCGGGTTTGTTGGCGATTTTGGAGGCGTCGAAACTTTTCAGCGAGCCGCCGAAAATCGGGCAATTGGTGATGGCGGCATGCAGCATGCCGGGCATGGTGAAGTCCATGCTGTAGATTTGCGATCCGTCGACCTTGGCCACGGTATCGAGGCGCGGCAAGGGCTTGCCGGCAATCGTCCATGTCTTGGGGTCTTTCAGCGCGATGTCCTTGGGCGGCTCCATCGTGGCGGCCAGTTCGGCGACCTTACCATAAGTGGTCGAACGATTGCTGGCCTTGTGGGTGATTACGCCCTTTTCGACCACGCAATCGACAGCAGGGACATTCCATGTCTTTGCGGCGGCGGCCACCAGCATCATGCGCGCGCTGGCCCCGCCTTTGCGGACATAGAGATGGGAGTCGCGGATGCCGCGACTGCCGCCGGTGGCATAATTGCCCCAGACGCGCCCGCGTGCCGCATTCTGGCCGGGTGTCGGCTCTTCGGTTGTGACTTTCAACCAGTCACATTCCAGTTCCTCGGCCACCAGCTGTGCCAGCCCGGTCAGGGTGCCCTGCCCCATTTCCTGCCGCGCGATACGGATGATCACACTGTCATCGGGCTTGATCACCACCCAGGCATTGACCTCGGGCGCGGGTGTGGCAGCGTCCGCTTGCGGGATATGGAAGCCGAGCGAGAAAGCCCCCATCACCAGCGAGGTCTGCGCCAGAAAGCCGCGGCGAGAAGGACGGGTGAGTGATGATTGAGATTGATGTGTCATGCTCTCTCTCCCTTACGCTTTTTTGGTCAACAAAGCGGCGGCATGTTTGATGCCAGCCCGGATGCGGTTATAGGTTCCACAACGGCAGATATTGGTCATGGCCTCGTCGATCTCGGCATCGGTGGGGTTCGGTGATTTGGACAACAAGGCGGCGGCGGCCATCAACTGTCCCGACTGGCAATAACCGCATTGAGGCACATCCAGCGCGATCCACGCCGTTTGAAGGGCATGCAGCTTGCCGCCCGCCCCCAAAGCCTCGATGGTGGTGATGGATTGGCCCTCTTGCAACGCGGAAATCGGCAACGCGCACGAGCGCACCGGCTCGCCGTCGATATGCACCGTGCAGGCCCCGCATTGGGCAACGCCGCAGCCATATTTGGTGCCCGTCAGTCCCATATCACGCAAGACCCATAAAACCGGCGTATCCGGATCGGCTGAAACCGTCTGTTTAATTCCGTTAATGACAAGCTGGGCCATCGCCTTCTTCCCCTATGGATCGCTATTCACTGAAGCGTTATTGATCGAGTGCTGTCTATCGCAAATGGGCCGGTCGATCTTTGCGCATCCAACCGCACGGACTGTGATGAAAATCAACCGGAAATGTCACCAAACCACTTTCCATACTTGACAATAAGTCTCGCGCGCCGTCAAACCCCTTTCTGGCTTTTTTGGAGTTGTTTTGATGGCGCGTTTCGAAATTTTAAAACAGTTGCGGAATTACGAGGAACGTCTCGATAACATTTACGGCAGCACAACCATTTTCAACAAAAAGGCCGAGGGAATCACAAGTCTCGAAAGCTCGGTTGTGTTTTTGTCGCAGTGCCGCCACACCAAAATCGACAGTGTCCGGCAGGAGAGCAGCAAATTCATCGAATTGCTCAAAACCCGCCCGCTCAATGTCTGCATGACCAACGAGCAATATGACGCCAATCTGATGTTCGAGATCACGGCCGATTATGTGATGCTGCTGGTCTCGGTCTCGGATGCGAGTTACCAGAATTTCGTCGCCTCGATGAATGCGTGGAAATATGTGGTATTCACCGTCGAAGGCGATTTCAGGGGTTTTGACGACAAAAGCGGCCCTATTGCCCTGACAGGCCCGCATGGCACATCGGCCGCCGGACGGCTTGATCTGAATTCCGTCAACATCATCTTCAAAGACGTCAAAATCGAAATCGACGACGATCAGGATCTCTATGCCCGCAGTTAGCTCTTTCCCTTTTTCTGCGACGGGAGTAAAAAATCACAGATTACGGAGGATTCGGGTATGAGTGGTAACGAGTACAAGCGCGGCTATGCTGCAGGCTTTGCCGATGCAATTGAAGTCGCACAAAAGGCTTTGGCCAAAATCGGCCGATCGGCATCTGAGTCCTACAATGACGACCACTACCACAACGACCACCCCGAATGGGGAGATCATGAATGCGAAGTGTGCGGCATGGTGACCAGAGGAATCGTCTGGCCCAGCTGCGACCATTCCGCCTGCCCGCATCCCGATCCGGTGATCGAATATCCCGAAAATATCGAACGCTGATCAGGCTTGATCCGGCTTGCTGGCTTTGATTTCGAGCCAGCAAATGGCAATGCCTGCAATCGCGATAATCGCACCGCCCGCAACGGTCAGCAGGTCGGGCAGATTGTTGAACACCAGATAGCCGTAAAATACCGCAAAGATGATTTGCAGATAGTGGAACGGCGCAATTACACTGGCTTTGGTGATGCGCAAGGCACGCGCCACGAAATAGTGGCCAAGCCCGCCAATTACCCCCAAAGAGCCCATCAAAGCCATATCGGTCAGGCTTTCGGGCGTTTTCCATGTAAAAGGTACCATTGCGCTCATCACGAGCGAGCCGACAATGCCGCTATAGATCGCCGATGTTTCCGGCCTGTCGAACCCCGCCAGGGTTCGGGTTGTAATCTGGTACAACGAGTAAAGCAGCGCGCTCAACACCACCAGCAGCGAACCAGCTTGAAACACGTCCGAGCCCGGTCTGATCACCAGAAGTGCCCCCATGAAACCGCAGACCACGCAAATGATGCGGAACAGGCTGGTCTTCTCTCCCAGCATCGGCACGGCCAGCACTGTCACCATCAAGGGGCCGACAAATGTAATGGCTGTCGCTTCGGCCAGCGGAATAATGTCTACCGACTTGAAAAACAGATAGGTCGACAAAAACAGCATGGTCGAGGCCGACAGTTGGGTTTTCAGACGCTTGCTGCGCACGATGCCCCACCCGTATCGGGGCACGAACAGAAAACTCACAAACACCAGATGTGACAGGATCCGGATCCAGATCACTTCTTCCATCGGATATTTGGTACCCAGATATTTGGCTGTGCCGTTCATGAACGGAAACAAGATCGCTGCCGTACACATCAGCAAGATCCCGCGCAAGGCGGCATTGGCTTTCAAGCCTTCAAGAAGAGATTGCACGAGGGGTCCGATCCCGTTGCCACACAGAGGGGAATAGCCTGCCGTTCATTTGGCCCGAACACAAGCCGCAAGATCCCCGACAGGGGTTCTGACAGCCATGCATCTCAGACAGCACACAACCCAAATGATGCGATCACACGTCACAAACCCTTCATCTGACCTAGTCTTGCCTGCCAAACAGGCATTAACCATTCCATTCTTAAGTATTTATGTATTTTTCAACATCTTGTATATGTGAGGACTGTTGAGTCCGAGCATGGGTGACCGGATCAG
>CAIYZJ010000144.1 GCA_903930675.1 uncultured Hyphomicrobiales bacterium | reverse complement strand
TGATCATGTCGCCCAAGCGTTCGGGATTGGTGGGCTCGACCAAAATGCAGTGATCCCATGTCTCGCCTTGCGCCTTGGCCCAATCCAGCAATTTGACCGTGCCGTTGACGGCGGGGCCTTCCTCGTCACCGGTCAGCAGAAAGGCGATCGAGCCGTTGAACTGCCCCTGTCGGGTGTCGAGAAAACGCAGACTGGCGGCAATCGAGGCGGCCACGCCGCCTTTCATGTCGGTGGTGCCGCGCCCGTACAGCGTGCCCTTGATGATCTCGCCGGCAAAGGGCGGCGAGGTCCACGCCCCCGCATCGCCTGTGGGTACGACATCGGTATGGCCCGCAAACATCAGGCAGGGACTGCCGGTGCCGATGCGGGCATAGAGATTGTCGACATCCGGCGTGCCGGTGTCCGAGAACAGTTTTCGGGTTGTTGCAAACCCCGCATCTTTCAGAATGCCCTCGATCAGGCTCAAGGCACCGCCTTCCTCGGGAGTGACCGAGGGGCAGCGCACAAGCGCCTGGGTCAGGGCAACCGGATCGCGCGGGTCGGGCAGCATCGGTCTCAGTCCCGCAGCAGATCGTTGATGGCGGTCTTGGAGCGGGTTTGCGCATCGACGCGTTTGACAATCACGGCGCAATAGAGCGAGGGGCCGGGTTCGCCGTTGGGCAGCGGCTTGCCGGGCAGATTGCCCGAGACCACGACCGAATAAGGCGGGACGCGGCCGATGAACACTTCGCCGGTGGCGCGGTCGATGATCTTGGTCGACGCGCCGATATAGACGCCCATCGACAGCACCGAGCCTTCGCCGACAACCACGCCTTCAACCACTTCCGAGCGTGCGCCGATGAAGCAATTGTCCTCGATGATGGTCGGGCCTGCCTGCAACGGCTCCAGCACACCGCCGATGCCGACGCCGCCCGACAGATGCACATTCTTGCCGATCTGGGCGCACGAGCCGACGGTGGCCCAGGTATCCACCATGGTGCCGCTGTCGACATAGGCGCCGATATTGACGAAGGACGGCATCAAAATCACGCCCGGTGCGATATAGGCGCCACGGCGCACGGTACAGTTCGGCACGGCGCGGAAACCGGCTTCACGGAAATGGGTGGCGTCCCAGCCGTCGAATTTCGACGGCACCTTGTCCCACCACACGGCATCGCCGGGGCCGTTTTTGATGATGGTGTTGTCATTGAGACGGAACGACAGCAACACGGCCTTTTTCAGCCATTGGTGGACATGCCAGCCCTCGTTGCCCTGTTTTTCGGCAACCCGCAGCGTGCCCTTGTCGATCAGATCGAGCGCGAACACCACCGCATCGCGGACTTCCCCTTGCGTGGACGCGCCGATATCGGCGCGGTTTTCCCAGGCATTGTCGATGATCGAGGCTAAGGCTGAATGCGGCATGATACTGTCTCTTTGTTGGCGGTTGCTGGTTTCTTCGTCTCTAGCAAAGCTTGGCGCAGTGCGCCAGTTTCTTCATGACGGGTCGGGTTCGGGGGTGATTTGCCGCAAAAATCCGGCGAGATCATCGGTGGAGTGGTGGATATAGGGCGCGACCTCGGCCTTCTGCTCGAAATGTTCGCGGAACGGGTCATGCTGTTTGGGCAGGACCAGAACGGTTTTCATCCCCAGCAGATGCGGCACTTCCAGATTTTTGGCCAGATCCTCGAACATGATGGCCGATTGCGGCTCGACCTCGTGCCGGTCGAGAAACCGCTGATAGGTCACCTGTTGCGGCTTGGGGATGAATTCGGCATCGACAATATCGAACACCGCCTCGAAATGCTCCTCGAAGCCCAGCTTCTTTGTGACATTGCTGGCATGGCGGCGCGAACCGTTGGTAAAGATCAGCTTGCGGCCCGGCAAAGCGGCAATCGCCAGACCCAAAGCAGGATCGGGGGCGAGCGAGTCGAGATCGATGTCATGGGCAAAATCGAGATAGGGATGCGGATCAATGCCGTGCTCGGCCATCAAGCCGTTCAGCGTGGTGCCGTAGCGGTAATAATAATGCTTCTGCAAGGCGCGGGCCGACAGGCCGTCCAAGCCGAAAAAATTTGACAGAAACAGCGTGATCCTCAGGTCGATCTGCGGCCAGACGCGCGATCCGCCCGGATAGAGCGTGTTGTCGAGATCGAAGATCCAGGTTTTGATCGGGCTGTCCGGCGTCAAGCCTGCGCGGCCACCGGTTTGATGCGGTGGTGTTTCGTGGTTTTGGCCCGATGCTGCGTTCATCGTGTGATCAGCGTGCCGGAGCCGTGGTCGGTCAGCAATTCCAGCAGCACGGCATGCGGCACTTTGCCATCCAGAATCACCACGCCTTCCACGCCCTGTTCCAGCGCATAGATGCAGGTTTCGACCTTGGGGATCATACCGCCGGTGATGGTGCCGTCGGCGATCAGCGCATGGATCTGGTCGATCTTGAGTTCCTTGATCAGGTTCTTGTTCTTGTCCAGCACGCCGGGCACGTCGGTCAGCAGCAACAGACGTTTGGCTTTCATCTTGCCCGCCACCGCACCGGCAAACGTGTCGGCATTGATGTTGTAGGTCTCGCCGTCCGAGCCGTTGGCGACAGGGGCCAGCACGGGGATGAGTTCGCGGCCCAATACGGCATCCAGCACCGCCGTATCGACCCGTTCGGGTTCGCCGACAAAGCCGAGATCAATGACCGTTTCGATATGGCTGGAAGGATCGACCATCGAGCGCGTGACCTTGCGGGCGGTGACCATATTGCCGTCTTTGCCGCACAGGCCGATGGCGCGGCCGCCTTCATTGTTGATGAAGCCGACGATCTGCTTGTTGATCAGTCCGGCCAGCACCATTTCCACCACTTCGACGGTGGCGCGGTCGGTGATGCGCAGGCCGGCTGCAAATTCGCTTTTGATGCCGAGACGGTTCAGCATGGCCCCGATTTGCGGGCCGCCGCCATGCACGACCACCGGATTGACGCCCGATTGCTCCAGCAGCACCATGTCGCGGGCAAATTGCCGTGCCATCTGCTCGTCACCCATGGCATGGCCGCCATATTTCACGACAATGGTGGCCTCGTCATAGCGCAGCATATGCGGCAGGGCCTGGATCAACACATCGGCGCGCAGATGCGGTTCTGAAATCTCGGACATTGTCGGCTCCAGTCAAAATCGGACAGCAGATCGGGGGCTTTTGTATAAGGTTTTCGGGTGCGCGGAAAGGGCCGTTTTGGCCGTTTAATGCGGAGCCAAAAACTGGCGCAACGGATTGGCGGGATCGAGCATCAATTTCACCGCAATCGCCAGACACATCACCACCAGCATCGGCTTGATCAGTTTGACGCCGTGGCGGATCGCCAGACGCGAGCCGACCTGCGCACCGGCAAAGGCTGTCGCACCCATCACCAGCCCGACGGGCCAGACCACCAGACCCTGCGAGATGAAAAAGCTTAGTGATGCCAGATTGGAGGCGAAATTCAGGGCTTTGGTTTGCGCGGCCGCCCGCAATACGCCGAAACCGAGCAAAGCCACCCCGCCCAGCATGTAAAACGATCCCGCACCAGGCCCGAAAAATCCGTCATAAAAGGCCACGGGCCAGACCAGCACCACCCCGAACACCACCGGACGCATCCGCTGGTGGGCATCCTCGTCTTTGAGCGAGGGCGAGAAGGCAAAATACACC
>CAIYZJ010000143.1 GCA_903930675.1 uncultured Hyphomicrobiales bacterium | reverse complement strand
GCCGCCGCCGGTGGTGTGACAACGCTCAAATACAATGTCCAGATGGTCGGCATCACCCGCACGGGGTTCGAGGAGGGGCGCGGCGGCGTCAAATGTTCGGCCTTCCGGCTGCAGGACTATTCGCCGCACAATGACGAACGCTTCTCTTATTGGGGGGTCGGCCATCCCGGTGGCGGACACGGGGCCGATATTGCGGTCAATGCCTTCGGCACCCCCGGGGCGGCGGGTCAGGTGCTGGGCACACAGGCCGGACAGGTCAGCGAACAAGACGGCTGGAATGCCATCGAATCTCTGGTGGAAGCCATCCTGCCGACTGCCGAACGCGAAGGGGTGCGGTTGGCCTGTCATCCGCATGATCCGGCCTATCCTCCGGGCGGGTTGAACGGCATCAACCACGTGATGGGTTCGCTCGACGGCATGCGCCGCTTTATCGCGCTGGCTCCGGAAAGCCCCAGCCACGGCTTCAATTTCTGTCAGGGCACCATTGCCGAAATGTCGGATGACCCGACCGCCACCGTGCTCGAGGCCATTCACGAATTCGGCAGCATGGACAAGATTTTCATGGTGCATTTCAGGAATATCAAAGGCGGTTATCTGAATTTCTGCGAGACCTTTCCCGATGACGGCTCGGTCGATATGCCCGCCTGCATCCGCGCCTATCGGTCTGTCTGCTATCGCGGTATCCTGTGTCCCGATCACGTGCCTTTGTCCGATCTCGATCCGGCCCGCGAGCGGTTTTTTGCCTTCGCCCTTGGCTATACCAAGGGTCTCATCCAAGCCACACAGCCAGCATCATGACTGGTAAAAAAAATAACCAAATGATTTTGAGGAGGGACTTCACATGATCAATCGTCGCCAATTGACCGGCCTCGCCGCAGGTCTGGCCTTGCTCGCCCCCGTAATGGCCAACGCACAGCAGAAAACCGAGATTTCGATCAGCCGCCAGCCCGGTATTCTGTATTTTCCGACCCATGTGATCGAAAAACAGCAATTGATCGAAAAGCATGCCGCCAAACTCGGGCTGGCCAATGTGTCGGTCAAATGGATGGATTTCGCCAATGGCGGCGCGCAACAGGATGCGCTGATTTCCGGCAATGTCGACATTATCAACACCGGCACCGGCCCTCTGCTGTTGCTGTGGGACCGCACCAAAGGCGGCATCAAGGGCATTGTCGCAAGCTCTGCCGGTCCGCTGGTGTTTGTCAGCCGCGATCCCAAGATCAAAACCCTCAATGATCTGACGGCAGGCGACAAGATCGCCGTGCCGACCGTGCGCGTCTCGACCCAAGCCATTTTGCTGCAAATTGCCGCCAGCCAGATGTTCGGTCCCGATCAATGGAACCGTTTTGACACGATGACCGTGCAGATGGGCCATCCCGATGGCGTGATTGCCATGAACAATGCCAGCCACGAGGTCAAAAACCACTTTGCCGCCCCGCCTTTCCAATATTACGAATTGGGCAGGGTTGAGGGTGCCCATGCGGTCACAACCTCGGCCGAGATTTTGGGAAGCCCGCTGTCGCAGGGCCAGTTCTTCACCTCGACCAAATTTGCCGACGCCAACCCGAAGATTATTCAAGCATTGCGCGCTGCGGCCGAGGAGGCCAAAGCCTATATCGAAACCAATACCCGCGAGGCGGTGGAGATCTACCGCGAGATCACCAAAGACAAGACCCCGACCGACGAGATCCTCGCCATTCTCAAACAACCGGGCATGATGGACTGGAACCTCTATCCGCAGGGCACCATGAAATTCGCCCAGCATCTGCACCGGATCGGCACGCTCAAAACCATGCCTGCCTCGTGGAAAGACTATTATCTGCCGATGGCCCACGATCTGCCGGGGAACTGAATTGATGAAACCCTTGCTCGAGGTCGACGGCGTCACGCTGCGCTATAAAATTCCCGGCTCGGTGATTACCGCCACCGAACAGGTCAGTTTCACCGTCAATGAAGGGGACCGTTTCGTGTTGCTCGGACCCTCGGGCTGCGGCAAATCGACCTTGCTGAAGGCGGTCGGCGGCTATCTGAAACCGTCCGAGGGGCGCATCAGCATCAAAGACCGCACCGTGACCGAACCGGGACCGGACCGGATGATGGTGTTTCAGGAATTCGACCAGTTGTTGCCATGGAAAACCGTGCTTGACAATGTGACCTTTCCGCTGATGAACGCCCATGGCTTATCGGCCAGCGAGGCCCGCGCCAAGGCCGAAGCGGCCATCGACAAGGTGCATCTGACCCGCGCCCTGCACAGCTATCCGCATACGCTGTCGGGCGGGATGAAACAGCGCGTGGCGATTGCCCGCGGCATGGCGATGGAACCCGATATTCTGCTGATGGACGAACCATTCGCCGCCCTTGATGCGCTGACCCGCCGCACCTGTCAGGACGAGTTGTTGCGCTTGTGGGAAGAGACCCGTTTCACGGTGCTGTTTGTCACCCATTCGATTGCCGAAGCGATCAAGATCGGCAACCGGATTTTGCTGCTGTCGCCGCATCCGGGCCGCGTCAAAGCCGAGATCATCGATGTCGACAAGGTCTCGGCCACCGATGGCTCGGCCGGACGGCTGGAAAAGCAAATTCACGAACTGCTGTTTACAGAGACAGACCAAGCGGAGGCGCATTGATGAGCGATCCCCATTCCGTCGCACCGGCCCGCATCATCATGCGGGACAATCACGCCCCTCTCATCCATCCGCTCGAAGAAAAGCTCGGCCTCATGACAAGGCTTTGGGATGACGGCTTTGTCCGCAAGGCGGTGATCCTGATCGCGCTGGCCGCGATCTGGGAAGCCTATGGACGGATTTTGAACAATCCCTTGCTGTTTCCCACCTTCAGCGAAACCATGCAGGCGGTGGTTGAACGGATCGAGGACGGCACCCTGCCCGCCCGTGCCTGGGCCTCGATCAAAGTTCTGTTGATGGGTTACGGGGTCGGCGTGGTGATGGCGGGCAGCCTGACCATTCTGGCGATCAACACCCGTCTGGGCTCGGATTTTCTGGAAACCATGACCGGCATGTTCTCGCCGCTTCCCGCCATCGCACTGTTGCCGCTGGCTTTGATCTGGTTCGGTCTGGGCAATGGCTCGCTGGTGTTCATTCTGGTCCATTCGGTGTTGTGGCCTGTCGCGCTCAACACCCATTCGGGCTTCCGCTCGGTCTCGCAGACGCTCAGGATGGTGGGCCGCAATTACGGATTGAAGGGTTTTTCCTATATTTTCAAAATCCTGATCCCCGCGGCCTTTCCCTCGATCCTGACCGGTCTGAAAATCGGCTGGGCCTTTGCTTGGCGCACACTGGTCGCGGCCGAACTGGTCTTCGGCGTGTCATCGGGCAAAGGCGGCTTGGGCTGGTTCATTTTCGAAAACCGCAATCTGCTGGAAATCCCCAATGTGTTTGCCGGATTGCTGACCGTGATCGTGATCGGGCTGATTGTCGAAAACCTGATTTTCAGAACCATCGAACGCAAAACAGTGCTGAAATGGGGCCTGCAAAGCTAAGCCCACCTTCTTCTGCATTTTCTCTCATCAATCGAGGCATCCATGCGTATCAAACCAGAGAATCTCCGTTCGGCCCGTTGGTTCGGCCCCGACGATTTCCGCTCGTTCGGCCACCGCTCGCGCATGAACCAGATGGGCTATACGTCCGGGGAATATGCGGGCAAGCCGGTGATCGCGATCATCAATACATGGTCGGATTTCAACCAGTGCCATGCCCATTTCAAACAGCGTGTCGACGATGTGAAGCGCGGCATTTTGCAGGCCGGTGGTTTTCCGGTCGAATTGCCGGCAATTTCGCTGTCCGAAAGCACCGTCAAGCCGACCACCATGCTCTATCGCAATTTTCTGGCAATGGAGACCGAAGAGCTGATCCGCTCGCAACCGGTGGACGGTGTGGTGCTGATGGGCGGCTGCGACAAGACCACGCCGGGCCTGTTGCTGGGGGCAACCAGCGCGGGCGTGCCCGCCATCTTTGTGCCCGCAGGCCCGATGCTGCGCGGCAACTGGCACGGCAAAGTGCTGGGCTCGGGTTCGGATGCCTTCAAATATTGGGACGAGCGGCGCGCGGGCAATATCTCGCAAAAGGATTGGGGCGAAATGGAAGTGGGCATTGCCCGCTCCTATGGCGTCTGCATGACCATGGGCACGGCGTCGACCATGACGGCTCTGGCGGATGCTTTGGGCATGACCCTGCCGGGAACCTCCTCGATTCCGGCGGCTGATTCCAACCATATCCGCATGTGCTCGGCCGCAGGGCGACGGATTGTCGATATGGTGTGGGAAGATCTGACCCCCGCCAAAATCCAGACCGAAGCCGCCTTCCGCAACGCGATTGTGGTGGCTATGGCGATGGGCTGTTCGACCAATGCCGTGATCCATCTGCTGGCCATGGCCAAGCGGGCGGGACACGCCATCGGTCTGCCGGATTTCGATGCCGCCAGCAGGATCGTGCCGGTGATCGCCAATGTGCGCCCTTCGGGCGACCAATATCTGATGGAAGATTTCTATTATGCGGGCGGTCTGCTCGGCATGATGACGCGGCTGGTCAAGTTCCTCGATCTGAGCCAGATCAATGCCTCGGGCAAGACATGGGCCGAAAGCCTCGAAGGCGCGCAGATTTTCAATGATGACGTCATCCGCACGCTCGACAATGCCATCTATCAGGAAGGCGCGCTGGCGGTGCTGAAAGGCAATCTGGCCCCCGATGGCTGCGTGATGAAACCGTCGGCCGCCGCGCCGCATCTTCTCAAACATTCCGGCCCCGCGCTGGTGTTTGATGATTATCCCGCGCTCAAAGCCGCTGTCGACCGCGACGATCTGGATGTCACCCCCGATCATGTGCTGGTCTTGCGCAATGCAGGACCGCTGGGCGGCCCCGGCATGCCCGAATGGGGCATGTTGCCGATTCCCAAAAAGCTGATCAAACAGGGCGTGCGCGATATGCTGCGTATTTCCGACGCGCGGATGAGCGGCACCTCCTACGGCGCCTGCATCCTGCATGTGGCCCCTGAATCCTATGTCGGCGGTCCGCTGGCACTGGTGCAGACCGGCGACATCATCAGCGTCGATGTGGTGGCGCGCACCCTCAATCTGGATGTGCCGGACGAAGAACTGGCCCGCCGCCGCGCCGCTTTGAAGCCCCCGAAAGTCCATTACGAGCGCGGCTATGGCTGGATGTTCTCCCGCCACATCAAACAGGCCGATCAGGGCTGCGACTTCGACTTCCTTGAAACCGAATTTGGCGCACCGGTCTCCGAACCGGTCATCTTCTGAACGGAAAACCCATCATGCTGAACACAACCACCCGCGACAAGCTGAAAACCGTCAGCACCGCAACGCTCTGCACGGCCCTGTTCAAACGCGGCCTGCGCAACCAGTTCATCCAGAACGTGCATCCGGTTGGACAGAACCAGACCGCAAACATGGTGGGGGAAGCCTTTACCCTGCGCTATATACCGGCACGCGAGGATCTGAACCCGATCACGGTGTTTCAGAACCACGCCCATCCGCAACGCAAGGCGGTGGAAGATTGCCCGCCCGGCGCGGTGATGGTGATCGACAGCCGCAAGGATGCCCGCGCCGCTTCCGCCGGTTCCATCCTTGTCAGCCGGTTGATGATGCGCGGCGTGGCCGGCATTGTCACCGATGGCGGTTTCCGCGACAGCCCCGAAATCGGCGCTTTGGCGATCCCCGCCTATCACCAGCGTCCCTCAGCCCCCACCAACCTGACCATCCATCAGGCCCTCGACATCAATGTGCCGATCGGCTGCGGCGATGTCGCGGTGTTCCCCGGTGATGTCATGGTCGGCGACAAAGAAGGCGTGGTGGTCATCCCCGCCGAAATCGCCGGTGAGATCGCCGACGAGGCGGTCGAAATGACCGCTTTCGAGGATTTTGTGACGGAAGAAGTCCTCAAAGGCCGTTCGATCCTCGGGCTTTATCCCCCGACACAGGACCAGAGCAAGCTGGATTTCGAGGCGTGGCGCAAGGCCAACAATCGGTAAGGATTATGTTGATAGCCTGATACGCAAAAGCCCCGCAGACATCAGCGGGGCTTTTGATTTTAAAGTTAGCAATAACCCTCAGCCCTGCTGGCGCTTGTTCCAGTAGTAATTTGCGGTGCCGACAATGCCTCTGCGGAAGGTCATCACGCACAGGACAAAGATCGCACCCTGCACCACCAGAACCCATGAGCCGAGCTCGGCCAGATAGTTCTCCATCGACACGATCACAAAGGCCCCGACCGCCGGACCGAAGATCGTGCCTACGCCTCCCAACAGGGTCATCAGAACGACTTCACCCGACATCTGCCACGTGACATCTGTCAGGCTGGCCAGTTGGAACACCAATGCCTTGATCGAGCCTGCAAGCCCTGTCAGCGTCGCCGACAGGATGAAGGCGGCCAACTTGTATTGTTCGACTTTGTAGCCCAGCGAGATGGCGCGCGCCTCGTTTTCGCGCACCGCCCGCAAGACCTGCCCGAAGGGAGAATGGATGATGCGATAGATCATCAAAAAGGTGATAAAAAAGACCACCGCGACAAACACATACATCGCCATATCGGATTTGAGGCTGATCAGCCCGAACAGCGAACCGCGCGGGACAGACTGGATGCCGTCTTCGCCGCCGGTGAACTTGGCCTGCAGGCAGAAGAAAAACACCATCTGCGCAAAGGCCAACGTGATATTGGCAAAATAGATGCCGCGCGAGCGGATCGTCAGCATGCCGATAACCGTGCCCAATGCCATGGCGACCAGCGTGCCGAAGGCAATCGCCAGTTCGGGCGTCAGCCCCCAGACCTTGGCGGCATGGGCCGAAGAATAACTTGCCATGCCCAGAAAGGCCGCATGGCCGAAGCTCAGCAGACCGGTAAAGCCCAGCAGGATGTTAAAGGCGCAGGCAAACATCGCAAAGCACAGCGCCTTCATCAAAAACACGGGATAGATCAAAGAAGGGCCGATGATCAGGCACGCAGCCAGCACGACAAATGGCAAGAGGCTGCTGCCGCCGCTGGCTGGTGATGACACGGAATGGGACACAGGTTGCGCGCTCATCTCAGGTGCTCCTCCCGAACAGACCGGTTGGGCGGATCAGCAAAACGATCGCCATAATCACGAAAATCACGGTGCTCGAGGCTTCGGGATAGAAGACCTTGGTCAGCCCTTCGGCCACGCCCAAAGCGAAACCGGTTATGATCGAGCCCAATATGGACCCCATGCCGCCGATCACCACCACCGCAAAAACCACAATGATGATATTGGAACCCATCAGCGGGTTGACCTGATAGATGGGTGCAGCCAGCACACCCGCCAAGGCCGCCAGACCCACGCCGAAGCCATAGGTCAGCGTGATCATCCGCGAGACATTGATGCCGAACGCCTGCACCAGCGCCGGATTTTCGGTCGCAGCGCGCAAATAGGAACCCAGTCGCGTATGCTCGATCGCGTACCAGGTGCCAAGGCAGACCACCAGCGAGAAACTGATCACCCAGGCGCGGTAATTGGGCAGGAACATGAAGCCGAGATTGGTGCCGCCCGTCAATTCTGCAGGCGGACGATAGGGCAGACCGGACGAGCCGAATTTCTGCCGGAACAGACCTTCGAAAATCAACGCGAGGCCGAAGGTCAGCAACAATCCGTAAAGATGGTCGAGATCACGCAGGCGCGAGAGCATGAACCGCTCGATCAGCACCCCGAGTGTACCCGTGGCAATCGGCGACAGCACCAAAGCCCACCAATAGCCGATACCCAGATAATTCAACAGCATCCACGCCACAAAGGCCCCGATCATATAGAGGGCGCCGTGGGTGAAATTGATAATATTCAACATGCCAAAAATCACCGCCAGACCAAGGCTGAGCATGGCATAAAACGCCCCGTTGATCAGACCGATCAGCAATTGGCCGAACAGGGCTTGCGAGGTGATTCCCAAGATTTCAAACATGAATGCGTCTCTTTCGGCGCAAGATGGACGGGGATCCGGCAGCGGCAGCTTTGACCGCCTCTGCCAGATCCCGCGTGGTTTTGCTTAGTTCACGAGAGGGCAGTTGCCTTCTTTAAGCGGACGGAAAGCCTCGTTGGCCGGAATGGTGGTCAGGATTTTGTAGTAATCCCAAGGCTTCTTGGATTCGGAAGGCTTCTTGACCTCGACCAGATAGACAGGATGGGTCTTGCGACCATCCTGACGGACTTCGCCCTTGCCAAAGACCGTGTCATCGGTCGGCAATTCCTTCATCTTCTTCTCTACGGCAGCACCATCGGCCTTGCTTTTCACAGCTTCGACGGCCTTCAGGTAATGGATCACGCTGGAATAGACGCCCGCATGGATCTTGCCGGGATATTTACCGCCGTTCAGGGCCGAAAAACGGGCCGCGAATTTGCGGGTATCGTCGTTGAGATCCCAATACCATGCATCGGTAAAGGTCAGGCCTTGCGCAACCTGCAGGCCGAGGCCATGCACATCGTTCACGTCGACCAGCAGACCCGCGAGCTTCTGGCCGGCCTGTGTGATGCCGAATTCAGCCGCGCCCTTGATGGAGTTGGTGGTATCGCCGCCCGCATTGGCCAGACCGATCACCTTGGCCTTGGAGGCCTGGGCCTGCAACAAGAAGGACGAGAAATCCTGATTGTTCAGCGGCACACGCACGTTGCCGACAACCTTGCCGCCTTCTTTCTTGACGACTTCCATCGTGTCACGCTCCAGCGCGTAACCGAAGGCGTAGTCGGCGGTCAGGAAGAACCAGCTATCGCCGCCCTGCTTCACCAGGGCCTTACCGGTGCCATTGGCGAGCATCCAGGTGTCATAGGCCCAATGGATGGTGTTGGGGGTGCACTTCGGTCCGGTCAAATCGGACGTTGCCGCACCGGAATTGAGGAAAATCTTGTTCTTTTCCTTGGTGATATCACTGACTGCCAGAGCGACTGCCGAATTCGGCACGTCCAGAATGACGTCCACGCCGTCCTGGTCATACCATTGACGGGCAATGCTGGCGCCGACATCGGCCTTGTTCTGGTGGTCGCCGCCGATGACGTCAACCTTCATGCCCTTTGCCGCTGCACCAAAATCCTCGATCGCCAGCTTGGCCGCGATCACCGAACCCGGTCCCGACAAATCGGCATAGAGGCCCGACATGTCCGACAGCACGCCGAGTTTGATGGGCGGGCCGCTATACTGGGCAAAAGCGGGTGCCGCCATTGCCGTCATGAAAGCCGTTGCAACGGCCAGTTTCTTAATCAATGTCATGGTGTTTTCTCCCTCACAATAAACTGCTGCCCGCGTGATACGCGGATCAGACACCCAAATATTCGTTCAACTTTCCGACATGCTGATCAAGATGCGCATTGTCGATTTCGTCGATTACCTTGCCGCCTTCCATCACATAATAGCGATCCGCAACAGTGGCGGCGAAACGGAAGTTCTGTTCAACCAGCAGGATCGTAAAACCGGCTTCTTTGAGACGGCTGATCGTGCGGCTGATCTGCTGGATAATGACCGGTGCCAGCCCTTCTGTCGGCTCGTCGAGCAGCAACAGGCGCGCACCGGTGCGCAAAATACGACCGATCGCCAGCATCTGCTGTTCGCCACCCGATAGTTTGGTGCCCTGCGAGGTGATGCGCTCTTTCAGATTGGGAAACAGCGTGAAAATTTCCTCGACCGACAGGCCGCCCGGCTGCACTGTCGGCGGCAGCAACAGATTTTCCTCGACATTGAGGGACGAGAAAATCCCGCGCTCCTCGGGGCAGATGGCAATGCCCGCTCTGGCGATCTTGTTGGAGGGCCAGTTGATCGTTTCCTGCCCATTGAAGGTGATCGATCCCTTGCGCTCGGCCACCATCCCCATGATCGATTTGATCGTGGTGGTTTTGCCCGCGCCGTTGCGCCCGAGCAAGGTCACGACTTCGCCCTGACGCACATCGATATCAACGCCATGCAAAATATGGGATTCGCCATACCAGGCTTGCAATCCGCTGACTTTCAACATTGCAGAATCAACCATGGGACGTCCCCAGATAGGCTTCGATCACACGCGGATCGGACGACACGCTACTGTATTCTCCTTCGGCCAGCACCTCCCCGCGCGCCAGAACCGTGATGGTATCCGATAGCCCCGACACCACCGACAAATTATGCTCGACCATCAACACGGTTTTGTTGAGTGCAACCCGCTTGACCAGAGCCGAAATCCGCTCGACATCCTCATGCGCCATACCCGCGGTTGGCTCGTCGAGCAGAATCATTTCCGGATCCAGTGCGAGGGTGGTTGCAATTTCCAAAGCACGCTTTCGGCCATAAGCCAGTTCGGCGGCATGTTTGTCCTGCAAGTCAAGCAGACCGACATCAGCCAACAGCGCGCGCGCCTGATCGTCATATTGCGACAACAGATTTTCCGACCGCCAGAAATCGAACGAACCACCGCGCTTGCGCTGCAAGGCGATCCGCACATTTTCAAGCACCGTGAAATGCGGAAACACGGCAGAAATCTGGAACGAGCGGACAAGACCCAGTCGTGCCACATCGGCAGGCGCGATTTGGGTGATGTCGCGGCCGTTGTAAAAGATCTCGCCGCTGGTGGGCTGCAGAAACTTGGTCAACAGATTGAAACAGGTGGTCTTGCCGGCACCATTGGGGCCGATAATGGCGTGAATCGTGCCACGCCGCACCTTGATATTCACACCTTTGACTGCAACGAATCCTTTGAACTCTTTCGTGAGTGCCCGTGTTTCCAGAATGATGTCGCTATCGTGCCCCATTGATACCTTCAAATGATTTTATTTTTGAGGTTGCAGCTTTGAAAAGCTACTCTTGTCTGCCAGCAATCTCTTGATCGCCCGACCAGCCAAACGCCCTGCCCACATCGTATTTTTAAACAAGTCTTCTTATTGTTGCGGGCAGTCTGCACACTCTTTGTTGCATTGTAAATCGTTGATGTTGACTAAAGTGGAATCATAACGAATTTATCAATATAAACTATTGCAAAATCATGTTTATTTTTATGAAATCTCTTTTGGTATTGCTCCTCCTGCACAGGGTTGAACCAATGGCGGGTGCTTTGACCCGATTGCTTTGACCTGTGCTTTGACCCGCGTTTTGTCCGGCGCATTGACTATTGGGTTGCACTTGGCAAAACTGACTTATATGTCAGTCAAGATCGATCCTCCGTTTTGCCTGATCGGACCGGACTGATTCACTCCACTTATCCAGAATTCGGAGCATGGCCTTGTACAGTTACGATATTATTGTCATCGGCGGAGGTGGCACGGGCCTTATGGCAGCCTATGCAGCGGCCAGCGAGGGATGCTCGGTTCTTCTTCTGGAAAAAGGCACGGCTTTGGGTGGCACCACCGCGATGTCGGTCGGCACGGTGGCTGCGTCAAATACCGAATTGCAACGCCAAGCCGGTATTATCGGCGATACGCCCGATGCGCATTTCGAGGATATGGGCCTGTTCAACAAGACCCTTGCCAATCGGGACAATCTCGCTCTGCGGCGAATTCTGGTCGATCACGCGCCCGAGACCATCGAAATTCTCCGCCGCATGGGTGTGGTGTTCATGGGTCCCTTGCCGGAGCCGCCGCATCGGGTGCCGCGCTTGCATGCCATCCTGCCGCACTCGCGCGGCTTTATCGTGCATCTCTCGAAAGCCTGTGCAGATCTTGGTGTCTTGATGCAGACCGGTGCGACAGTGACCGCTCTGACCACAACCGGCGAGCGGGTGACAGGCGTCGAGATCCATGATCATGACGGACACGAGCGGCAGGTGACAGCGCATAAAGGCGTCATCATCGCGTCAGGCGATTTCAGCGCGGCCCCGTTGAGTTACAAGCAACATCATATGAGCGGGCCTCTGCTCGATATCGGCGGCATCAATCCGCTGAGCACCGGCGACGGGCAGGCGATGGCCGAGACGATTGGCGGCAAGGTCATCAATGGTGATCTGGCATGGGGGCCGGAAATCCGTTTTCTCGCCCCGCCCAAGCCCAGCATTATTTCAAAATTGCCGACGTGGCCCTCCCTTGCCAAGCTGATGGTTTGGGCCATGAAAGTGGTGCCGCCAGTGCTGATGCGTCCCTTCCTGCTCGGTTTTGTCACGACGTTTCTGGCCCCCTCGCACAATCTGTTCCACAAAGGCGCGATCCTGATCAACCAGCAGGGCGAGCGCTTCTGCGACGAGCTCGACCGGCCGCAAGACCATATCGGCAGACAATCCCCCGCTTCGGGCTGGATCGTGTTCGGGCAGGAGGTCGCCAAACAATTCGATCAATGGCCGAATTTCATCTCGACCGCACCGGGCGTCGGCTATGCCTATCTGCCCGATTACGAGAATTCGCGCCGCGATGTCGTCAAGAAAGCCGATACGCTGGCCGAACTGGCCGAAACCATCCGCGTGCCATTGGCAAATCTCGAGACCTCGCTCGACAGCCACCACGAAAACCTGTCGCGCAATCCCGCGCTGTCACCGATCCATCAGGGCCCGTTCTATGCGCTTGGTCCTGCCATTTCATGGATTGTGTTCAGCGAAGGCGGCTTGAGCATCGATACCGAATTCAGGGTTTTGGACGGTCACGGCCAGCCGATCCCCGGCCTGTTTGCGGCGGGCTCTTCCGGTCAGGGCGGCATTATCCTGAACGGGCACGGCCATCATCTGGGCTGGGCCTTCACCTCGGGACGACTGGCGGGACAACGGGCCGCCCAAGAGGCAAATGCTGTGGTGTGAATCAATATCAAGTCCGTAACATCGGGCCCGTTCCATCTTCTTCCGAAAAGGCACAACAATGATTTATGAAGAGCGCGATTACCGCATCAAGGCCGGCAAGCTGAAAACCTTCGTCGATCATTACGAAGCCTCGGGACTGGAGATCCAGAAAAAGCATCTGGGCACTTTCATCGGCTATTTCGTCTCGGAAATCGGCGAATTGAACCATGTGGTCGCCTTGTGGGCCTATCGGGATCTGAACGACCGTCTGGCCCGCCGCGCCGCAATGATGGCTGACCCCGACTGGCAGGCCTATCTGAAGCTGGTCGACGGGCTGATCGACCTGCAAAACAGCCGAATCCTGTTGCCGACCGGCTTTTCACCCCTGCAATAGGACAGCGCCATGCCCGACAGCATCGAGACCACCACGCCCGACGGTGCCCACTTGCGGGTCCAGCGCACAACCAGCACGAACCCGAATGCCAAAACCATTCTGCTGATCAGCGGGTTGGGCGGCACTGCTGGTTTTTGGAAGCCGGTTGTCGGGGCCATGCATCCCGAATACGAACTGATCGGTTTCGACCAGCGCGGCATCGGCGCGAGCAGTCGCGGGCAGGCGACAGTGAACATCACCCAACTGGCGCGCGACAGCCTGCATGTGATGGATGCGCTCGGCATCGAACGCTGTACGGTCATCGGCCATTCCACCGGCGGCTGTATCGCGCAGGAATTGGCGGTGCTCGCCCCCGACAGGATCAGCGCGCTGGTGCTGAGTGCGACTTGGCTGAAGGCCGATCCCTATGTCCAGTCCCTGTTTGTTCACCGCCGTGCTTTGTTGATGCAAAACCCCGCCGCCTATGCCGGTTTGGGCGCCATCATGAGCTATGCGCCGCAATGGCTGTCGGCCCATTGGAATGTCTACGAGGCCGCGATGCGACAGGTTCCCGACACAACAGAGGCGCAGACCATCATCGGAGAACGGATCGACGCGCTGCTGGCCTATGACGGCACCGCAATCATCCCACACATTGCCTGCCCGACGCTGGTGGTCGGCAGTGCTGATGATGCCATCATCCCCTTCACCGGGCAAATCGTGCTGCATGACGCCCTGCAAAACCACGCTCAAGGCGGGGCGCGACAGGCCCGCTTGCATGATTTCGGGCATGGCGGACATTTTTATCCCGTCAGCCGCACCGACGACTTCTGCAAGACGGTAACGCATTGGGTCGGGAGCCAGACATGACGTCTCCCGCGCTGGCGCTGATCGGTTTCGGGGCCATCGCCCGCGATGTTGCGGGTCTGTTGATTGATCAGGCCATCACAGACGATCTGCATGTGCTGCGGCGCGGCGATCAGGCCACGCAAGACAGTCTGCCCGCACCGCTGCACGCGCTGGCCGATCCCGCAGCCCTGTTGGCCCTTCGTCCCGCTTTGGTCATCGAGGCGGCAGGGCACGAGGCGGTGCGTCAGGTTGTGCCGCTGTGTCTGGCACAAGGCCTGCCGGTGCTGATTTCCTCGGTCGGGGCCTTGCATGACCGGCTGGTGTTCGATCACCTGATCGACCTCGCCCGACGCCATGCGACCAAGCTGATCCTGCCTTCGGGGGCGATTGGCGCGCTGGATTATGTCCGCGCCGCCCGGCTGGCCGGACAGGTGGTGATCACTTACGAATCCCGCAAAAGCCCTTCTGCGTGGCTCGAGGAATTGCTGGCACGCGGTTTGTCCGCCGACAGCCTGACAGAACCGCTGGTCCTGTTTGAAGGTCCGGCACGCGAAGCCGCCAAACGCTATCCCGCCAATCTCAATGTCGCGGCCACGCTGGCGATTGCCGGATGCGGTTTCGACGACACCCGCGTCAGGGTGATCGTTGATCCGGCCTTATCCGGCAACAGCCATACGATCTCGGTCACCAGCGATCACGGGAGGATGGATATCTGCCTTGCCAATGCGCCCTCGCCAGCCAATCCGAAAAGCTCGTGGATCGTCGGCAAAAGCGTGGTTGCCGCCGTCCAAAATTATCTCTCGCCCTGTATGATGCTTTAGGACAAGCCCGCTTGACAAACCCCTGCCGCCACGAATACTGACACCTGTGTCAGGATTGCCGTTATTCCCCCGAACCACCCGCACCGCAAGGAAAAACCCATGAAAAGACTGCATGGCAAAAAGGCCATCATCACCGGTGCTGCCACAGGTATCGGCAAAGCCATTGCGTTGCAGTTCGCCAGCGAGGGCTGTGATATCGGCATGCTCGAACTGGATGTGGCCACGGCACAAGACACTGCCGCAGCCGTGCGGGCCTCGGGACAGACAGCCCATGTCGTGGCTTGCGATGTCAGCAAGCCCGACCAGATCAAAACCGCCTCGCAGGAGCTCCTGCAACAGCTCGGGTCTTGCGACGTGCTGGTCAACAATGCGGGTATCTGCCGTTTCGGTTTTGTGCTGGACATGGACGCGCGGGACTGGTCCGAACAGTTCCGCGTCAATGTCGACGGAACCTTCCATGTCACCCGTGCCATTGTGCCCCACATGGTGGCGCGCCAATCGGGCAGCGTGATCAATCTGGCCTCGTGGATGGGCAAAAATGCGGTGGCCAATTATTCGGGCTATTGCGCCACCAAATTTGCGGTCATCGCGCTGACCCAATCGCTGGCTTGCGAGGTCGGCCCGTCCGGCGTCAGGGTCAATGCGCTGGCTCCGGGCCTGATCGTCAACACGGTGATGCGCGACGAGGCCGAGGTCTATATGAAAGCACGCGGCCTGCCGACGGCCGCCGACCGCGAGGGCAATATTCCGCTGCGCCGCGCCGGAACGCCGGAAGAGATTGCCAAGGTCGCCGCCTTTCTGGCCTCCGACGAGTCCTCCTATATCACCGGCGAGGCCATCAATATCACCGGCGGCTCGTGGAATGTCTGACGGTTTCATCTGACCTTGCCCCCATAAGAGACCCCGACATGCCCGTACCTGTTTTGTCCGCCCTCCTGCAACCAGCCCGTTTGGGTCCGGTGCAATTGCGCAACCGCATCATCATGGCCCCGATGACCACCCGCCATGCCGATGCCGAAGGCTTCGTCACGCCCGAGACCATTGCCTATTTTCAAGCGCGGGCGCGCGGCGGCGTCGGCTTGGTGACTGTTGAAATGGCCGCACCCGAAATTGTCGGCAAGCACCGCAATAACGAGTTGGGCCTCTATGACGACCGCTTCCTGCCCGGCCTGACAGAGCTGGTCGCGGCGATCCATGCCGAAGGGGCGAAAGCCTCGATCCAGATCGGCCATGGCGGCGGCCACACACGCTTCGATATTTGCGGCGAGGAGCCGATTGCACCCTCCGCCCTCCCCCATAGCGTGCATGAGGGTCACACCGAGATCATCGTGCCGCAGGCCATGACCGAAGAGCGGATCAAACGGACCCAAACCAGCTTTGTCGAAGCCGCTGTGCGGGCGCGAAAAGCCGGTTTCGACGCGGTGGAAATCCACGCCGCCCACGGCTATCTGATTTCGCAATTCATGGCGCCGGGCGAGAATGTGCGGCAGGACAATTATGGCGGCTCGCTGGAAAACCGCGCCCGCTTTGCCATTGAAATCACGGCGATGACCAAGGCCGCCGTGCCCGATCTGGCGGTCACCTTCCGTATGAACGGCGATGACTTTTTCCCCGGCGGCATTGGCATTGAAGAGGCGACCGAGATTGCCGTCTGGGCAGCCGGGCAAGGCGCCGATGCCATTCATGTCACAGGTGGGCATTACCGCTCGCTGCCCACCGCCGCCATCATGATACCGCCGATGGCGACGGAACCGACGCCGTTTCTGGCCTTTGCAAAAGCCATCAAGCAACGAGTCAGCGTGCCGGTGATCACGGTGGGCCGCTACGGCGACCCCAAAGACGCGATGGCGGTGATCGACAACGGCTTTGCCGATTTCGTCGCCCTTGGCCGTCCTTTGCTGGCGGATGCCGATTGGGTCAACAAGGCCAGCCGCAACGAGCAGGTGCGCCTGTGCCTGACCTGCAATTCTTGCGTCGACGGCATGCGCGACGGCAAAAAGCTGCATTGCCTCGTCAATCCCGTGACAGGCCGCGAGCGCGATTTCGCGCAACGCCAACCCGCCCGCTCGGGCCAGTCGATTGCGGTGATCGGCGGCGGGCCTGCAGGGCTCAACTATGCTTTGCTGGCCGCACGAACCAACAGCGTCACGCTGTTCGAGAAAACCGACACTCTGGGTGGCGGTTATGTCTGGGCAGGGCTGGCCCCCAAATTCCAGACCGTCGAAGCCCGCCCCGAACCCTTGTTGAACCATATCGAAGGTTTGAAAAGGGCTTTGCTGGCTGCCGGTGTCACCATCAAAACCGGATGCGATCCTTTGACAAAGCCCGCGCATTTGCTGGCTTTCGACCATGTGGTGATTGCCACCGGCGCACGCTACCGCTTCGGGCTGGGGCGGGTGATTGAATATATCTTGAAAGCAGGCTGGCTCAAGCATGGCTGGTTGAAAACACTGGCAGGCTCGGAGCGGGTCAGGCAGGCCTTTTATTATGATTGGCGCGAAGGGCGCGGGACCGACCATGACGGGCGGCTGGGTGCCCACCCGTCAGTCGAAATGCTGGGAGATGCCAGACAGGCGGGCAAAAGCGAACAGGCCATTCTGGCGGCCTATGATGCCGCACTGAAAGCATGAGGGGGAGAGGATGACAGCAAACCCTGCTCCGGTTTCCACCGGCATGCGCTTGAAGATCAAGGATCTGACAACCCTTTTGCTGATCAAGAACGGCTATCAGGGCTTTCGCTTCCGCGATGTCGCCGAACCGCTGCAATCAACCCGAGCCAATATCCATTACTACTTCGGCAACAAGGAAAAACTCGTCAACGAGGTGGTATGCGAATATATGGCCGGAACCATCGCGCGGATGGCCGAAGGCTGGAATGATCCGCATAAGAGCTTCGAGGACAAAATC
>CAIYZJ010000142.1 GCA_903930675.1 uncultured Hyphomicrobiales bacterium | reverse complement strand
TCCAGACCTTTATTCATCATAGAGGCGGAATCAATGGTGATTTTCGGACCCATCGACCAGTTGGGATGCGCCAAGGCCTGTTCGACGCTGGCACTGTCGATGGCATCCTTGCTCCAGTTGCGGAACGGCCCGCCCGAGGCAGTCAGCGTCATTTTGGTGACAAATTGCTTGTCCTGCCCGTCCAGCACCTGAAACAGCGCATTATGTTCGGAATCAAGCGGTAAAATCCGCGCACCATAATGCTCAACCCCCGCCATAAAGGCTTCGCCCGCGCACACCAGACATTCCTTGTTGGCCAAAGCAATGGTGCGGCCTTGTTTGACGGCTGCAAATGTCGGTAACAGGCCGGAAGTGCCGACAATCCCGGCTACGACAATATCGCAATCGATACAGGCTGCATCAATCACAGCCTGCGCACCCGCCCCTGTGTCAATTCCTGTGCCCGAAAGTGCGGTTTTTAGGGCCGAAGCCCCCGCTTCATCGGCAATGGCCACCATTTTGGGGTGATAGGTCCGCGCCAGTTGCGCCAAAGCTTCGACGTCCCGTCCCGCAACCAATGCTTCGACACGGAACAAGTCGGGATGTTCGGCAATCACAGCCAGAGCCGTGCGGCCAACCGATCCCGTGGCCCCCAGCACAACGACACGTTTGGGTGTCATAGGATCAACCCTGAAAAAGTCCCGGAAATCAGTAAAAGCAACAAATACAAAGCAACAAAAAGGAAGGAATCGAGCCTGTCGATAATGCCGCCGTGACCGGGGATCAGCCTGCCGCTGTCTTTGACACCCAACCGGCGTTTGAGAAAACTTTCGAACAGATCACCGATCTGCCCGATAATCGACGCCATCAGACAGATCAATATCAGCGAAGGGCCGCTGACCCATGACCAGCCCCATTGCAGGCCTGCCAATTCGATCCACGCGACGCTGATCGCCGTGCCGAACAACATTCCGCCGATAAAGCCGGACCACGTTTTGCCCGGACTGATCGAAGGAGCCAATTTGGGGCCGCCCATCAAACGCCCGACAAAGAAAGCACCGATATCGGTTCCCCAGACGACTGCGAAAATCCAGATCATCGCCACGGCCCCGCCATGGGGATGGCCGATGATCACCAAAGGCGCGGAAAAGGTTACAAGCGGATAAAACAGCGCCATAAAGTGCCAGAAAGGCGAAATGCCGGCGCGAGATTCATTCCAGACGAACAACAAGAACAGCGACGGAGCGATCAGTTTCAGCACTATGCCGGGATTAGTTTCACTGAGAAATCCATAAAGCGCAAAAAAAATGGAGACATGAATGAATACGGCCCCCCAGAACGGACGGTAAAAGGGTGTAATCAAACGCAAAAATTCATAAGACATCAACACGGCAGCGATAAACCAGAATCCATCGAACACATTGCCGCCAAGAAGGGTAACTCCGATTGTCAGCGGCGCTAGCACAAGCGCGGAGACGATTCTCAAAATCAATTCGTCCCGTTTAGCTGTTGTTTTGGAGTGATCAAGCACACTCATGCCGTCACCTTGGTCTGTATGGAAGTATCCAGACTTAATCCGCCGAAACGACGCTGGCGGTGGCTGAACTCGACCAAGGCGCCATCAAGGGCATCCGCGTCGAAATCGGGCCAGGCAACAGGCAAAAACACCATTTCTGTATAGGCCAACTGCCACATCAGGAAATTGGAGAGTCTCACTTCGCCCGACGTCCGGATCAGAAGATCGGGATCGGGCAGGCCCGCGGTATCCAGCGCATCCGTCAGATGCTGCTCGGTCATGTCGGATATAGCCAGATCACCGGCAATGATCCGAGCGGCCAATGTCTGTGTGGCTCTCAATAACTCGTCACGCGCGCCGTAATTAAAGGCGATGATCAGGGTCAGGCCGGTATTCTGCGCTGTCGAGGTTTCGGCTTCGCGCAACAAAGCACCGATATCGTCTGGCAGATCATCGCGCCGTCCGATGATGCGGACACACACATTGCGGGCGGACAGATCGGCCACATCCTGACGGATGAAAAACCTTAATAGACCCAGCAATTCCGACACTTCCTCGGCCGGACGCCGCCAGTTTTCCGAGGAGAAACTATAGACCGTGAGATAACGGATGCCTCGCGTATCGGCAGCGCGCACCAGATTCCGCAAGGCTTCCACGCCGCGCCGGTGCCCCTCTATACGGGGCAAACCACGTGCTGTGGCCCAACGCCCGTTTCCGTCCATGATGACGGCAATATGGATGGGCAGATGGCTGGGAGACGGCTGAGCCTCACCATGCGCCATCGCGGGAGCGGTTGTCGGATGTGATGTCATGACAGCCCCTCCCCCTTGTGGTGAACCGCAAAAACCGGATGCGGCTTAAACTTGCATGATTTCCTTTTCTTTGGCCACCAAAGCCTGATCAATTTCAGCAATATGCTGGTCGGTGGCCTTCTGGACCTGTTCGGAATGACGCTCGATCTCGTCCTTGCCGACGTCCTTTTCAAGCTTTTTCAACAGGTCCATGCCGTCGCGGCGCACATGGCGCACGGCCACGCGTGCTTCTTCGGCGTATTTATTGGCGACTTTGACCATTTCCTTGCGGCGCTGCTCGTTCATTTCCGGAATACGGATACGAATGGTCTGGCCTTCGGTTGAAGGGTTAAAGCCGAGATCGGATTCGCGGATGGCCTTTTCGACCGCCGAGACCATCGAACGGTCCCAGACCGAAACCGAGATCAGACGCGGTTCGGGCACGGTCACGGTCGCGACCTGATTCATCGGCATCATGGCGCCATAGGCATCCACCTGTATGGGGTCAAGCAGGTTGGACGAAGCGCGACCGGTGCGCAAGCTGCTCAAATCACTGCGGAAAGACTGGACGCCGCCAGCCATACGGCGCTTGATATCGGCAAGATCGAATTCTGTGCTCATGATCGAAAACCCTTTGGGGGACAAATGACAATCAGTAGGGATTAAGCCGCATTGGGCTCGGGTTCAAGGGGTCACTCGGGTTGCAGGCGAAGTTCCCTGCAAAATTCCCTTGATTGTCGCCGGTGCATGGCAGGAACCGACCAGAATGGTCAGCTTGTTCTCGCGCGCCAAAGCAAACGCCGCCGTATCCATCACTTTCAGATCTTTGGTAATGGCCTCGTCATGGCTCAACACCTCATAGCGGATCGCATCGGGATTCTTTTTCGGGTCGTCCGAATAAACACCGTCCACCTGCGTGGCCTTCAACACGGCGTCGCATTTCAGTTCGATGGCCCGCAATACGGCCGCCGTGTCGGTAGTGAAAAACGGACTGCCGGTTCCGCCGCCCAGAATGACAATCCGGCCCTTGCGCATATGGTGCAAAGCTGGCTGGCGGGCATAGGTTTCACAAATCGACGCCATCGCCACAGCAGACATGGTGCGGGCCGGCGCACCAGCCGCTTCCAGAGCCCCTTCCAGCGCTATAGAATTCATCACCGTGGCCAGCATGCCCATCGAATCAGCGGTGGCCCGGTCGATCCAGCCTGCCGCGCCAACTTTGGCACCGCGGATGATATTGCCGCCCCCGATCACCACGGCCAATTCAATCCCCGCTTTCGAGGTTTCTGCCAGATCAGCCGCCAGCGTCATCAGGGTCGAAGGGTGCAACCAATAACCGTCAGGTGCCAAAAGAGCTTCGCCGGACAATTTGACCAACACGCGTTTGAACTCTGCCATGGGGCACCCCTTTCTCCATTCCAAGAAAAAGGCGGCTCGAACGCCGCCTTTTCATTCCGTTTGCTTCAGGCTTTGACGCCCGCTGCGGCCGCCACTTCGGCGGCAAAGTCGCTTTCTTGTTTCTCGATGCCTTCGCCGAGACCATAGCGGATAAAGCCGGTCAGCACGACCGGTGCACCAACGCGTCCTTCGCTTTCCTTGACAGCCTGCGCCACTGTTTTGGCTCCGTCATGAATGAAGGCCTGATCGAGCAAGCAGACTTCTTTATAGTAGCTTTTCAATCCGCTTTCGATGATTTTTTCCATCACCTGCGGAGGCTTTCCGGCGTTCTTTTCGGCCAGAACAGCCTTCTCACGCTCGACCGTTGCAGCATCAAGCGAAGCGGAATCAAGGCCTGCCGGATTGGTGGCCGCCACATGCATGGCGATCTGGCGGCCAAGTGCTGCCAGTTCATCGGCCTTGCCCGCTGATTCAAGCGCGACCAGCACGGCAATCTTGCCGATGCCGTCGGACACAGCACCGTGTACGTAGGAGGCGACAACGCCGCTCTTGACTTCCAGCTTGGCGGCACGACGCAGGGTCATGTTTTCGCCGATGGTTGCAATGGCCGAAGCAATTGCATCGCCAACCGTCGCACCGGCAGGGTAAGCCGCGCCCTTGAGGGTTTCGACATCCACATGACCGGTGGTGTGTACCACATGGGCGACATCACGGACCAAGCCCTGAAAGGCTTCGTTGCGGGCCACGAAATCGGTTTCGGAATTCAGCTCGACAACCACGCCCTTCGGACCGGAGGTGACAGCACCGACCAGACCTTCAGCCGCAATGCGACCTGACTTCTTTGCGGCTTTGGCAAGACCCTTGGTACGCAACCAGTCGATGGCCGCTTCAATATCACCGGAGTTGGCTTCCAGTGCAGCCTTGCAATCCATCATGCCGGCCCCTGTCTTCTCACGAAGATCTTTCACCAGCGCGGCGGTAATCGTCGCCATGATATATATCCTTCTTGTTTGAATATGAGACGGCGGCAGCGTTACCGCTACCGCCGGATGGGATCAGACAGCCTGCATCACAGCAAACCGCATACAAGACAAGTATTAGGCCGCGTCGACCTGAGCCTGGGCAAAAGCTACCCAACCTTCACGTGCCATACGACCCGACAATTTCAGTTCTGCATCGAATGATGTAACATCGGCATCGGTCATCGCAGCGAGTTGCGAGAAATGGAACACGCCGGCTTCGTTCAGCTTGGTGACATGCTGAGGTCCGATGCCCGGCAGTTTGGTCAGGTCATCGGGTGCGCCGCGCGGTGCAGCCAGACGTTCAAAACCGGCAACAGCAGCCGCAGGCAGAACTTCAACCATCGGAGCAACCGAAGCGCCGTGATCGATGCCGCTTGCGCCCTGACCGCGAGAAATGCCGTCAAGAGCAGCACGGGCAATCAGATCGCAATAGAGCGACAGAGCGCGGCCTGCATCGTCATTGGCAGGAATCGGGAAGGTGATGCCATCGGGATCGGAATTGGTGTCGATGATCGCTGCAACAGGAATACCGAGACGGTTGGCTTCGGCAATCGCCAGAGCTTCCTTGTTGGTGTCGATCACGAAAATCAGGTCGGGAGTACCGCCCATGTCCTTGATGCCGCCCAGAGCGCGATCAAGCTTTTCCTTTTCGCGACCCAGCATCAGTCGTTCTTTTTTGGTCAGGCCAACAGCACCACCGGCAAGAATTTCATCAACCTTGCGCAAACGCTGGATCGAACCGGAAATGGTCTTCCAGTTTGTCAGCATGCCGCCGAGCCAACGGGCATTGACGAAATACTGGGCCGAACGGCGGGCCGCTTCGGCCACATGATCTTGTGCCTGACGCTTGGTGCCGACAAACAACACACGACCGCCTGCAGCAACAGTATCGGACACGGCCTGCAACGCACGGTGCAGAGCAGGAACGGTCTGGGCCAGATCGATAATGTGGATGTTGTTGCGTGTACCGAAGATGTAAGGAGCCATCTTCGGATTCCAGCGATGGGATTGATGGCCAAAGTGGGCGCCGGCTTCAAGCAATTGACGCATAGAAAAATCAGGCAGTGCCATGGTCTATTCTCCGGTTTGTCCTCTGCGGATAAGTGAACCGGGATTAGCCCGGTCACCGGATGGGTCCAACGAGACCCGCATCCGCATGTGTGATAGCTGTGGCTCATAGTGCCAAACGGCCTGTTTGGCAAGTCGAAAGCACGGGTCTTCCGAGTGTTCGGGGTAAAAAACCTCAATCAGCTCAATTCCACGCTCATGACACCCGGAACCGCCTTCAAAAGTCCCGCCACATGCGGGGTGGCGCGGTAGGAACCGGGCAGTTTGACATCCACTTCGCGGCTGCCGCCGTCGATCATCACGACGATATTGACCTCGCCGTCACCCTTGTCGCGCAAATGCTCCATCAAAGACGGGATCGGGGTTTCCTGATCCAGCGTGATCCGCAAAGCCGAGGGGAGACGCGAGGCGACCTGATCAAGCATTTCGACGGACTGGATGCGCACCCTCACCTCTTCGCCTTCCAGACTGCCCTGAAGCACCAGCAGCACGGCTTTGCCCGGTTCCAACTGGTCGCGGTAATGGTTCAGGCCTTCTTGAAAAATGATCGCCTCGAAATGGCCTGTTTGATCCGAGAGCGCCAGAATACCCATTTTATTGCCGGATTTGGTGCGTCGCTCCTGTCGGTCCAGTACGGTGGCCGCAACGCGCCCCGTCGTTGCCCCGCCGCGCACGGCGCGGGCAAAATCGGAGAAACGCTGGACCGACAATCGCCTCAGCACCGAGCCGTAATCATCAAGCGGATGGCCGGTGAGGAAAAAGCCGATCGCTTCATATTCACGTTGCAAGCGGTCGGCCGTGGTCCATGGCTGGAACGGCGGCACGCGCAAGGGTTCGGGCTCGCCAACCCCGCCGAAAATATCGCCCTGACCGGCCGCCGCCTCGCTGACCGTGCGATTGGCGGTCGCCATCATCACTTCGATGGCGGCGGTGGCCTTGGCGCGGTCGGGCTCGAAATCATCGAGCGCACCGGCGGCAATCAGGCTTTCAAGCGTGCGCTTGTTGGCCATGCGCGGATTGAGGCGGCGGGCCAGATCACCCAGATCCTTGAACGGTTCTGCTGCACGGCTTTCCACCAGACTTTCAACCGCCTGCTGACCGACACCTTTGATGGCGGCCAGCGCATAGCGGATCGACAACACCTCTTCCTGATCGGCATGAACCTCGAACACCACGCCGGAGCGGTTGATCGAAGGTGGTTCGACCTTGATGCCAAGCCTCTGGGCCTCGCGGCGGAATTCGGACAATTTATCGGTATTGGAGAGATCGAGCGTCATCGAAGCCGCAAGAAACTCAACCGGATAATTGGCTTTCAGATAGGC
>CAIYZJ010000141.1 GCA_903930675.1 uncultured Hyphomicrobiales bacterium | reverse complement strand
CCCGATTCACCGACAACCCCGAGTGTTTCCCCGCGCCGCAGCGTGAGATTGACCTGATCGGCCGCTTTGACGATGCGCTCTTTGTCCAGAAAACCGCCGGTGCCCTGATAGGTTTTGCTCAGATTGACCGTCTGCAAGGCGACAGCACCGCTGACCGGTTCGCGGTGGGGCGGCACAAGGCTGGGCACCGAGGCAATCAGCATTTGTGTGTAGGGCATTTTGGGGGACAGCAGCACCTCGTCGCGCGTGCCGCTTTCCACCAGATTGCCGTGCTGCATCACCACGACACGGTCGGCAATATCGGCCACCACGCCGAAGTCATGGGTGATGAACAGCACGCCGGTGCCGCGCCGTTCCTGCATTTCTTTGATCAGTTTCAGGATTTGCGCCTGTGTGGTCACATCCAGCGCGGTGGTCGGCTCGTCGGCGATCAGCAAAGCGGGATCGAGGATCAGCGCTTGCGCGATCATGATGCGCTGGCGCTGCCCGCCCGACAGCTGGTGCGGATAGCAATCGATCATCCGCTCGACATCGGGCAGATGCACGGCCTGCATCATTTCCAGCACGCGGGCCCGCTGCTGGTCCGCAGTCAGATCGGTATGGATGGCCAGCATTTCGGCAATCTGGTCGCCGACTGTCAGCACCGGATTGAGGGCGGTCATCGGCTCCTGAAAAATCATGGCCATGCGGGTGCCGCGCAATTCGCGCAAACGGTCGGGGGTGGCCTGCAACACATCCTCGCCTTGCAAGGCGATCGTGCCGCGTTCGGCCACCAGCTGCCCCTTGGGCAACAGGCCCATAATGGCTTGGGCGGTCACGGATTTGCCGGACCCCGATTCACCGACCACGCAGACAATTTCGCCGGGCTTGATGGTCAAAGACAGATCGATCACCGCATGGCGGCGGTCGCCGCTCGCGGGCAAAGCCACCGACAGATGGCTGATATCGAGAACCGGATGTGTGCTTGCTTCACTCATGACATCACATCCGTTTGGCGATTTTGGGGTCGAGGCGGTCGCGCAAGCCGTCGCCCAGCACATTGACCGCCAGAATGGCCACAGCCAGAGTGCAGCCGGGGATCAGCACGATCCACGGCGCAATCGGGAAGACAATGCGGCCTTCGGCCATCATATTGCCCCAAGAGGGAATTTCGGGCGGGGTGCCCGCGCCCAGAAACGACAACAGGGCCTCGGTCAGCATCGCCGAAGCCGCCACATAGGTGGCCTGCACAATCAGCGGCGGCACGCAATTGGGCAGAATATGCCGCCATAAAATCAGCGGCACGGGCGTGCCGACCGCAATGGCGGCTTCCACATAGGGTTCCTCGCGCACGGTCAGCACGATCGAGCGCACCAGCCGCACCACGCGGGGGATTTCGGGGATCATGATCGCCACTGTCACGGTGAGGAAGCTGGCACCCGATACCGAGACCAGCCCGATCGCCAGCAAAATGCCGGGGATCGACATCAATCCGTCCATGATGCGCATGATCACCGCATCGAATGCGCGCAGATAGCCCGACACCATGCCGATCAGCAGGCCGGCGGAAATGCTCATCACCGCCACCACGCTGCCGACCATCAGCGAGACTCGCGCACCATACAGCGCCCGTGTCCAGAGATCGCGGCCCAACTGGTCGCCGCCGAACCAGGCTTGCGCGGAAGGAGGCGCCATGCGCCGCAACACGCCGATCTTGCGCGGATCGACTGTGCCGAGATAGGGCGCGAAAATGGCCGCCAGCACAAGCACCAGCAGAATGACAGCCGACAGCATCATCAAGGGATTATGCCGGAACAGATCCATCAGCGCGCGCATCCGCGAAGGCCGGTCTGCAACGGAGGAGGGGGAAGCCGTCATGCTCAATAGCGTATCCTCGGATCAAGCATCGTATAGGCAATATCGATCAGCATGTTGATGATGATATAGGTGAATGAGAAAACAAGGATAAGTCCTTGAATAATCGGATAATCACGGCGCAAAATCGCATCGACCACCAACCGCCCCAGCCCCGGGATATTGAACACGGTTTCGGTCACCACCGCCCCGCCGATCAGCAGGGCAATACCGATGCCGATGATGGTGGCAATCGGCACGGCGGCATTTTTGAGCGCGTGGCGGAACAGCACGATACGCTCTATCTGGCCTTTGGCCCGCGCCGTGCGGATATAATCCTCGCCGAGAACTTCGAGTACGCTGGCGCGGGTGATACGGGTGACCAGAGCGATATAGATCATCCCCAAAGTGATGGTCGGCATGACTATGGTTCTGGCAAAGCCGACTGGATCGGTAAACGGGCTTTTATAGCCCTGTG
>CAIYZJ010000140.1 GCA_903930675.1 uncultured Hyphomicrobiales bacterium | reverse complement strand
GCCCAGCGTGATGCCGAGGAACGAAAAACCGGCAATGACCGAAATAAATCCCTCGCGCCGCCGTGCCCGCAGATAGCGGAAAGCAATCATCCATTCAAAAACCGCAAATGCGCCTTGATGGGTCCGTTGATCGGGTACGGGTGTGGCGGTTTGGGTCATCAAGCGATCAACCAGCCACGAGGCGAACAGCCTCTTCGATGCTGACCACGTGCCGCTCGCCATCGGAGCGGCGCTTGACTTCGACCTTGCCGTCAGCCAGCGATTTCGGGCCGACAATGATCTGCCAAGGCAGGCCGATCAGATCGGCCGTGGCGAATTTGCCGCCGGCACGGGTGTCGGTGTCATCATACAATACATCGATATTGCGGGCTTCCAGCGCACGATAGACAGTTTCACATGCCGCATCGGTGGCCTGGTCACCGGTTTTAAGATTGATCAGGCCGACATGGAACGGCGCAATTTCAACCGGCCAAGCAATGCCCTGATCGTCATGGAAGGCCTCGATCAGCGCGGCCACAAGGCGGGAGGGACCAATGCCGTATGAGCCCATATGCACCGGACGATCCACACCGTCGGGACCTGTCACTTTGGCACCGAAAGGCTCGGAATATTTGGTGCCGAAGTAGAAGATATGCCCGACTTCGATGCCGCGTGCGGCCACCTTGCGGTCTTCCGGAATGGCGGCATAGGCCGCATCGTCGTGCATCTCGGAGGTCGCGGCATAGGGTTTGGTCCAATTGCCGACGATGGTCTGCAATTCTTCGACATTGTTGAAATCGGTATCGGGACCGGGCACTGCCAGATCCAGTACGGATTTGTCACAATAGACTTCGCTCTCGCCGGTCGAAGCCAGAATGATGAATTCATGGCTCAAATCGCCGCCGATCGGTCCCGTTTCGGCCCGCATCGGGATCGAGGTCAGCCCGAGACGCGCAAATGTGCGCAGATAGGCGACAAACATCCGGTTATAGGCATGGCGTGCGCCAGCCTCGTCGACATCGAAGGAATAGGCATCCTTCATCAAAAACTCGCGCGAGCGCATGGTGCCGAAACGCGGGCGGATCTCGTCGCGGAATTTCCACTGGATATGGTAGAGATTGAGCGGCAAATCCTTGTAGGAGCGCACATAGGAGCGGAAAATATCGGTGACCATTTCCTCGTTGGTCGGGCCGAACAGCATGTCACGCTCGTGCCGGTCCTTGATGCGCAGCATTTCCTTGCCATAGGCATCGTAACGACCCGATTCACGCCACAAATCAGCCGATTGAATGGTCGGCATCAGCAACTCGATGGCACCCGAACGGTCCTGCTCCTGCCGGATGATCGCGTTGATCTTGGACAAAACCCGCAAGCCCAGCGGCAGCCACGCATAAATGCCGGCTGATTGCTGGCGGACCAGCCCCGCCCGCAGCATCAGGCGATGGGAGACAATTTCGGCATCCTTGGGTGTATCACGCAGGATCGGCAGGAAGTAACGGCTCAAACGCATTGTGTGGCACCTTGTAAGGCTGTCGCAAGCAAAGAAATCAGGAAACATTGTCATAGACGCGACCCCGAAGCGGGTCAAATCGGGACCGTGTCAATCAATATTGGTGATGACCATCGCCATGACCAATGTCAGGGGAATGGCCAGAACCGAGGTGAGTATCGCTTTGAAACCGAGATTGGGTGAAACCGGTGCACCCGTGTCATTGCCTTTTTCAACCTCTTGCCCTGCTTCATGCGCATTTTTGACACCAATCGGCAAGGTGGCGTAGAGCGTGATCCACCACACGATAAAATAGAGCGCGATCAGGGTCGGCCATGGCAGTGTAATCGAAAAATTCATACCTGCTCCAATTCAACCAGAGTGCCGTTAAAATCTTTGGGATGCAGAAAAATGACAGGTTTGCCGTGCGCGCCGATGCGCGGTGTGCCATCTCCCAGAACACGCGCTCCGCCAGACTTCAACTTGTCACGTGCCGCAATCACATCATCCACCTCGTAACAGATATGGTGGATGCCGCCATCGGGATTGCGCTCCAGAAATTTGGCAATCGGCGAGGCTTCGCCCAAGGCTTCCAGCAGCTCGATCTTGGTATTGGGCAATTCAATGAATACGACCGTCACGCCGTGTTCGGGCTGGGGCAAAGGTGCGGAGACACTCGCACCCAACACATCCCTGTATGTCGCAATTGCGGCTTCGAGATTGTTGACGGCAATTGCCACATGGTTCAAGCGTCCGATCATGCCCCTATCCTTTATCAAATCCTGTTCCGTTTGGATTACACATTGACAACTTGTACATGGCAACTGGGCTTTTTACCCCAATTCTGGTTCACCTGCGAGCGGATGGCGCGTTCGACTGCGCTTTCCACCGTGTCGGGATCCCGCATCTTGGCCTTTGGCAGTGTATCGAGCACCGAGAAAATCGCTTCCTCGACAATATCCTCGAAACTCTGGCCCGAAACCGAGTGTTGGGGCAGGCCGAACACGGCCAAAGCCACTTCACCGACCAGCATGCCCTTGGCATCAATCGCCATGGCCACCGAGACAATGCCGGCATTCGACAGCCTGCGACGCTCCGAGACGGCAGGATCGGTGTGCGGGATCAGCAGAGAGCCGTCCTTATAGACACGGCCAACCTGCACGGCATCGAACATTTCGGGCTTGCCCGGAGCAATCCGCACCATCTGGCCGTTATGGATGCGGATGGCATGGGCCACGCCCATCTTTTTGGCCAGTTTGCGGTGTACTTCCAGATGCAGGGCCTCGCCATGCGCCGGAATGGAGATATGCGGCTTGACCCATGAATACATGCGTTCCATCTCGCCGCGACGCGGATGGCCCGACACATGCACCAGACCATCACGGTCGGTCATGACATCAATGCCCTGTTCAACCAGCTTGTTGATCAACTTGCTGATGCCCTTCTCGTTGCCCGGAATGGCGCGTGAAGAGAAGATCACCTTGTCACCCGCCGACAGGGTCATATCGGGATGGTTGCCTTCGGCAATACGGGCCAAAGCGGCACGCGGTTCGCCCTGCGAGCCTGTGATCAGCGCCACCACCTTGTCTCGCGGCAGATAGCCATAGACGTCGACCGAACGGAAATCGGGCAGGCCGTCGAGATAGCCGGATTCCCTGGCCACTTCGATCACCCGATCCATCGCACGGCCAACCGCGATCACCTCGCGCCCGCAGGCCGCAGCCGCTTCCGCAACCGCCCTGATGCGCGCCACGTTGGAGGCAAAGGTGGTCACGGCCACGCGGCCCGTGCTGGCGGTAATGATCTCTTTCAACGATTGCGCGACCTCGGACTCTGACGGGCTGATGCCGTCGCGCACGACATTGGTGGAATCGGAGACAAAGGCCAGCACGCCCTCTTCGCCCAATTCGCGGATGCGCTTTTCATCGGTTTTCCAGCCGACATAAGGGGTCTCGTCGATTTTCCAATCGCCGGAATGGAACACCATGCCCAGCGGGGTACGAATGGCAATGCCGGTCGATTCCGGAATCGAATGGGCCATCGGCACGAATTCGACATCGAAAGGTCCGAACTGGTAACGCTCTGCCACTTCGACAATATGGATCGGAATTTTCTGCGCACCCGGTTCGTTGAATTTGCGGATTTCAAGCAGGCTTGCGGCAAAACGGGTGGCGTAAACCGGCACACGCAATTTGGGCCACAGATCCATCAAAGCGCCGATATGGTCCTCATGCGCATGGGTGATCAGAATGGCTTCGAGCCGGTCGCGCTGGGACTCCAGAAAAGCCAGATCGGGCATGATGATGTCGATGCCGGGCAGCTCTTCTCCGGCAAAGGCTATACCGCAATCCACCAGCAGCCAGCGGCGGTTTTTCTTGGTGCCAAATCCATACAGGCCGGCATTCATGCCGATTTCACCAATACCGCCCAAAGGCACAAAAACCAATTCGTCCGTCGTCGAAACCATATTGTTCTCAAATTCCCTTTTACGAGCCAAAGTCATTGTGCAGCGGGTACAAATCGCCCGCTTCGACAAATATTCGGCCCTGCTCTGTTGCAAGCACCAGACGTCCGTGTGGGTCCAGTGTCTCGAAAATTCCGTGTCGGGGCTGATGTCCCGATGAAATCGTGATCCGTTCGTTCAAGAACGCCGCCCGCTGCAACCACTCCGCCCGGATCGCCGCAAAACCCTGCCCTTTGTTCCATAGCTCTAGGCCATGTCGGAAGCTGATGCAAAGGGCGGCCAAGAGATCATCACGATCGATACCATAACCCGCCGTTGCCAGATCGGTCGCCCGATAGGGAGTATCAGCCGGATGGGTGACCAGATTAAGGCCGATACCCACCGTCATCACAAATGAAGCTCCCGACGAGCCGCCTTCCAGCAACAGGCCGGACAGTTTGGTGCCATCCAACAGCAGATCATTGGGCCATTTGATCGCAAGCCTTGCACCGCATCCGGTCAGAGTCTGGACTGCATCAAAAATGGCCACACCCGCCACAAAACTCAATTGAGGCGACACGGCCATCGGACAGGGATCGACCAGACTCAGGCTCGCGTAGAAATTGCCGGAAGGCGATGACCAGTTGCGGCCACTGCGCCCACGCCCGCCCTCTTGCCGGTCGGCCACCACCCATGTCTGCCCCTGCCCCTGTCGGGCCAGCTCCAGCGCGCGGTCATTGGTGGAACCGATCGTGGCATGGTGCTCAACAGTAAAACCCGCAAGAGTTGCGGGTTCCAGAGAGGCCAGAGAGATCGGGGTTTGCACTCCAACCATCAATGCAGGGATTGTGCGGCCACAAGAGCGGCATTAACAAGTGGAGCAGGCCAGAGCCAGAACAGGAACACAATCAACGTAGAGGCCAGCAAGACAGTTTTCAAAGTGCCGTCGAGCGGAGCAAAGGCTTCTTTCGGCTCGTCGAAATACATGATCTTGACGATGCGCAGATAATAGAAGGCCCCGACAACACTGGTCAGCACACCGATCACAGCCAGCGCATAGAGCTTGGCTTCGACGGCAGCGACAAAGACATACCATTTGGCAAAAAAGCCTGCCAGCGGCGGAATACCGGCCAGCGAGAACATGATCATCGCCATGCCGAACGCCATGCCCGGATTGGTGCGGCCGAGGCCCGCCAATTCGTCGATGGTTTCGACATAATGATCACCACGGCGCATGCCGAGCACGCAGGCAAAGGCACCCAGCGTCATCACCACATATAGCGCCATATAGATCGCCACACCCTGCACGCCGTTGATCGTACCCGCGGCAAGTCCGACAAGTGCAAAGCCGATATGGCCGATCGAAGAATAGGCCAACAGCCGTTTGATATTGGTCTGGCCGATAGCTGCAAACGCACCGAGACCCATCGAGCCCAGAGCGATGAATACGATAATCTGCTGCCATTGCGCGGCAATATCAGGGAAAGCCGTCATCACCACGCGCACGGTCATCGCCATCGCCGCCAATTTGGGGGCCGAGGCGAAGAAGGTGGTGACGGGTGTAGGCGAGCCTTCATAGACATCGGGTGTCCACATATGGAACGGCACAGCCGAGATTTTGAACGCCAGACCCGCCATCAGGAAAGCCAGACCGAAAATCACGCCGCTGGAGGCATGGCCATTCAAGGCTTTGGCAATGGCGGTGAATTCGACCGAACCGGTAAAGCCATAGACCAGCGACGCGCCATACAGCAGCATGCCGGACGACAGCGCGCCGAGTACGAAATATTTCAAACCGGCTTCGGTGGATTTCAAATCATCGCGGCGGAAGGCGGCGATGACATAAAGGGCCAGACTGGACAATTCGAGGCCGAGATAGAGCGCAATCAGATCATGCGCCGAAATCATCACCATCATGCCGAGTGTGGACAACAGCACCAGCACCGGAAATTCAAAGGCATTGGCCTTGTGGCGGTTTAAAAAGCCCTGCGCCATCACCAGCGACAAAGCAGAGGCCAGCAATACGATCACCTTCATGAAGCGGGCAAAACCGTCAACGATGAAGGCTCCGTGGAACGTAATCTCGCGGGTTTCCGACTGGCCGAGCACGAGGCCGCAAGCGACCAGCAACACCACAACGGTCATGGCTTGCACAAAGCGCGTGCTACCCGAACCGGCCAGAGCACCGATCAGCACAAGGATGAGTGAACCCGCTGCCAGAACCAATTCTGGCAGGGCGGGGAGAAGAGCCGGAACAGCAGCAAGAGGCGCGGTCATCAGTTCACCCTTAGCGAACGGCAGAGGCCACAGACTGAGCAGCCTGAGCCGCAGCCTGTGTCGATTTCAAAAGCGCCTCGGTAGGCACGGCGAAAAGATCGAGAATGGCACCGGGTTGTACCCCGTACCAGATTGTCAAAACCACCAGCGGCACCAGAATGGCCAATTCACGACCCGTGACATCCTGAATGGACATCAGGCTGGGCTTTTCAAGCTTGCCGAACACCACACGGGCATAGAGCCACAAGGCATAGCCGGCCGACAGGATCACGCCTGTTGTCGCAAAAAAAGCCACCCATGGACTGGCGCGGAACGCCCCCAGCAGGGTCAGGAATTCGCCGACAAAGCCAGCCGTGCCGGGCAGTCCGACATTGGCCATGGTGAAAATCATGAAGATCACGGCATAGCGCGGCATCCGGTGGACAAGTCCGCCATAGGCGGCAATCTCGCGGGTATGCATGCGGTCATAGATAACGCCGACGCAAAGGAACAGCGCACCCGACACCAGACCATGCGAGACCATCTGGAACATCGCACCCTGAATGCCCTGCATATTGAGGCTGAACAGCCCCATGGTCACAAAGCCCATATGCGCGACAGAGGAATAGGCGATCAGTTTTTTGATGTCTTCCTGCATCAAAGCGACCAGCGAAGTATAGATAATGGCAATTGCCGACATCGTAAATACAAGCGGCGCAAAATAAAGCGAGGCATCGGGGAACATCGGGATGGAAATCCGGATGAAGCCGTAACCGCCCATTTTGAGCAAAATCGCCGCCAGAATGACCGAGCCAGCCGTCGGGGCTTCGACGTGGGCATCCGGCAACCAGGTATGCACAGGCCACATCGGCATTTTGACAGCAAAGGAGGCAAAAAAAGCCACCCAAAGCCATGTCTGCATCGAAGCCGGGAACTTGTAGGCCAGCAGGGTCGGAATATCGGTTGTGCCGGCCTGATGATACATCACCATCACGGCAATCAGCATCAACAGCGACCCCAGCAGCGTATAGAGGAAGAATTTGAAACTCGCATAAATGCGACGCTTGCCGCCCCAGATGCCGATGATCAGGAACATCGGGATCAGACCGGCTTCAAAGAACAGGTAGAACAGCACCAGATCAAGCGCCGAAAACACACCGATCATCAGCGCTTCGAGCACCAGAAACGCCATCATATATTCTTTGACGCGCTTTTCGACCGACACCCACGAGGCGACGATGCAGAACGGCATCAAGAAAGTGCTGAGCAGAATGAACGGCATCGAAAAGCCGTCGACACCCAGTTTGAAGCGGATTTTGTCCGACAGCCAAGCGGCTTCATCGACAAGCTGGAAAGCCGCCGACGTCGGATCGAATGCTTTCCATGCAATGATCGACAACACGAAGGTTGCCACGGTGGCGAACAGTGCGGTCCAGCGAATGTTGCGCAGTCCGGATTCGCTCTCGCCATCGGTCAGAAGGATCAGCGCCGCACCGATCAGCGGCAGCACAATCAGGCCAAGAAGAAGATGGTTCATGAGTGTGCCCCTGCGACCATATACCAGGTGATCACCAGCGCGAGACCGATCAACATGGCGAAGGCATAGTGATAGACATAGCCGGTCTGCAAACGGGTGACGGTTTGAGACAACAATCCGACCCGCGCCGAAACTCCGTCGGGACCGAACCCGTCGATGATCTTGCCGTCACCGGTCTTCCAAAGGAAGTGGCCGATCCGCTTGGCCGGACGCACGAACAGGAAGTCATACAGCTCGTCGAAATACCATTTGTTGAGCAAGAACCGGTACAGGATCGGCTGGCCTTCGGCCAGTTGATGCGGCAGATGCGGCTTGGCGATATAGAAAATATAGGCAAGGCAGAAGCCCGACACCATCATGAAGGTCGGCGCATATTGCACCCAGACAGGCACGCCATGCATGTCATGCAGGATATGGTTGTCCGGACCCAAAGGCATCGCGGCTTTGAAAAAGTGCTCGTAACCGTGGCCGAGGAAGGCGTCGTGGAAAACCAGACCGGCAGCCAAGGCACCCAAAGCCAGCAAAGCCAGCGGGATCAGCATGACAACGGGTGATTCATGCGGTTCGTGATGGTGGTCATGACCGTGATCATCATGGGAAGCATGGGCATGATCATCATGCCCATGGGCCGCTTCATGTCCCCAGCGCTTGGGACCGAGGAAGGTCACAAAGAACAGGCGCCATGAATAGAAACTGGTCAAACCGGCCGTGAATACAAGCAAGATAAAGGCATAGCTGGTCGGACCGTGATGGGCGGCGTAAACCGCTTCGATAATCGCATCTTTCGAATAGAATCCGGCTGTCAGCGGGAAGCCCGTCAGGGCCAGCGTCCCGATCAGCATCATCGTACCGGTAAACGGAATCACCTTGAACAAACCACCCATGCGGCGGATGTCCTGCTCGTGATGCATGGCATGAATGACAGAGCCAGCACCCAGAAACAGCAATGCCTTGAAGAAAGCGTGGGTGAACAGGTGGAACACACCGGCCGAATATGCGCCAGCGCCAAGTGCGGCAAACATGAAGCCCAATTGCGAGCAGGTCGAATAGGCAATCACGCGCTTGATGTCGTTTTGCACGAGACCGATGGTGCCCGCGAAAAACGCCGTGGTCGCGCCGACAAACATCACGACACCGAGAGCGGTGGGCGAAGCCTCGAACAGCGGCGACAGGCGCGCCACCATGAACACACCGGCGGTCACCATGGTCGCGGCATGGATCAGCGCCGACACAGGTGTCGGACCCTCCATGGCATCAGGCAACCATGTGTGCAGCAGGAACTGCGCAGATTTTCCCATCGCGCCCATGAACAGCAGCAGGCATGCCAAAGTCATGGCATCGAAATCGGAACCGATAAAATGGAACTTGGTATTGGCCAGTCCGGCAATTTTCGGGAAAATCGCATCAAATCCGACCGAACCCGTCAGCACGAACACCAGAAAAATACCAAGTGCGAAGCCGAAATCGCCGACGCGGTTGACGATAAAGGCCTTCATGGCAGCGGCCACGGCAGAAGGCTTTTCGAACCAGAAGCCGATCAACAGATAGGAGGCCAGCCCCACGCCTTCCCAGCCAAAGAACATCTGGACCAGATTGTCGGCTGTCACCAGCATCAGCATCGCGAAAGTGAACAGCGACAGATAGGCGAAGAAACGCGGACGCGAGGGATCCTCGTGCATGTATCCGATCGAATACAAATGCACCAAAGCCGAAACCGAATTGACCACCACCAGCATAACCGCCGTCAGCGTATCAACGCGCAAGGACCATTCGACCGAGAGAGCGCCGGATACAATCCACGGGGCCAGAGCCTCCTTGAATGCCCCTTTGCCGAACCCGACGTCGAAGAACACAATCCATGAGAAGACCGCCCCGAGGATGAGGAAGCCGGTTGTGACAAGTTCGCTCGGACGGTTACCGATCATCCGGCCAAAGAAGCCGGCGATCACAAAACCCAAGAGCGGCAGGAATACGATTGCCTGAACCATGTGCATGTCGCGCGGGACGAACCCACTCAGCCCTTCATCATGTTAATGTCTTCAACCGCGATAGAACCGCGATTACGATAAAATACGACCAGAATGGCCAAACCGATGGCCGCTTCCGCTGCCGCCACGGTCAGAATCAGCAGGGCGAAAACCTGCCCGATCAGATCACCCGCGAAGCTCGAAAAAGCAACGAGATTGATGTTGACCGACAGCAAGATCAGTTCCACCGACATCAGAATGACGATGACGTTCTTGCGGTTGACGAAAATGCCGAACACGCCAAGCGTAAACAGAATGGCCGCGACAGTCAGGTAATGTTCGAGTCCGATCACCATTGTTCCCTCACAAACCCTGACCCGGCTTGACGGATTTGATCTCCATCGCCGTCTGCTTGTTGCGCGCCACCTGTGCGCCGATATCCTGACGCTTGACGCCCGGCTTGTGCTGCAAAGTCAGCACGATCGCGCCGATCATCGCCACCAGCAGCACCATGCCTGCCGACTGGAAATAGAACACATGCTCGGTATAGAGCACGCGGCCCAGAGCCGCCGTATTGGACAAGCCGTCATGCGCGGCTTTGGCGGCTTGCGCCGTCTGATGCATTGCATCGGGTGCGGTGTAATAGGTGCCCAGCACCAGAACCAGCTCGATCAGGAAGACAATCCCGAGCAGACCACCGAACGGCAGGTAATCAAGAAACCCTTCCCGCAGTTCCGAGAAGTCGACATCCAGCATCATGACAACGAACAGGAACAGCACGGCCACGGCACCGACATAGACCACGATCAGGATCATGGCCAAAAACTCGGCGCCCAGCAACAGGAACAGGCCTGCCGCATTCACGAAGGCCAAAATCAGGAACAGCACCGAATGGACAGGATTGCGCGAGGCCACGACCATGAAGGCCGATGCCACTGCGACACCCGAAAACAGATAGAAAAAGGCGGCTGCCACGCTCATCTGGTCCGCTCCTGCATCAGTCTCGCTCCTGTCGGTTGCCCCGCAAGGCAACAATTTAAACCCATCCGTCATCACCCATCGTGACGGCCGTCTATAAGCTCACCGCCCGCAAGCGGCAATTCGCCTTAACGATAAGGCGCATCCATCCGCAGGTTGCGCTGGATTTCGCGCTCCCAGCGCGAACCGTTATCAAGCAGCTTTTGCTTGTCGAAGAACAATTCCTCGCGTGTTTCGGTAGCGAATTCGAAATTGGGGCCTTCGACGATCGCATCCACAGGACAGGCTTCCTGACAGAAACCGCAATAGATGCATTTGGTCATGTCGATGTCATAGCGCGTGGTGCGTCGGCTGCCGTCCTCGCG
>CAIYZJ010000139.1 GCA_903930675.1 uncultured Hyphomicrobiales bacterium | reverse complement strand
GTGCGCCGTTTTCCATTGGGCGTGCGCAATGCGTCTTCCACCCTCTACAATATCCATGACTCGATCGAGGAGGCTTCCGTCAGCCTGGGCGTGCCGCCATTCCGGTCATTCTTGAATGTGGTCCTGCCCTTGATGGTGCCCGCGATCATGGCGGCGACGGTCCTGACATGGACGACCACGGTGGCCGAACTGAGTGCGTCGATCATTGTCTATTCGGGCGGGCGCGAAACCCTGCCTATCCAGATTTTCCGTCTGATTGACAGCGGCTTGATGGCGCAAGCCTCGGTCTATGGTTTGATTTTGGTGCTGATGATCATCTTGCCAATTCTGGTGATCACACGCATCATGAAGGTTGATCTGTTTTCACAAGGCCGTTGAGATCATCGGCGCTCTATTATCTCTGGGGGAGTTGATATGTCTTTTACTCTGTCGCGTCGCTCGATGCTGGCCGGTTTGTCATCGGTCCCGTTTGCGTCACAGGTTTTTGCGCAAGGGGCTGGCGGCAATGCCGTGATCTATACCTCCAATTCAGCGCAGGCGGTCGAGGCTGTCACCGATACAGGCCGCAAGCTGACCCCCAATATCAAGATCAGCACCATTACCGGCGGATCGGGACAATTGCTGCGACGTATTGAGGCCGAGGCGGGCAAGCCGCAATGTGACGTGTTCTGGAGTTCGAGCGCCAATACGCTGGGGGCTTTCAAACAATTATTCGAGCCGTTCGAAGCCAAAGACCGCAATGCGGTTCTGCCGTCCTTGCGTGATCCCGCCAATGTGTGGACTGCCGCCAATATCCATGTCGTTGTGGCCATGGTGAACAAGAACCAGCTCGGCGGCGTGCCTGCTCCGCGCAGTTGGGCCGATTTGCTGGACCCGCGTTATAAGGGCAAAATCATCATTGCCGATCCCGCCAACAGCTCGACCGCCTACACCATCTTGTGGGGAATCGACAAATTGCTCGGTGGCGATGCGCTCAAGCGTTTGGCCGCCAATACCAAAGTCAGCAGTGCGGCGGCCGCCGTGTTGCGCAGTGTCGGACAGGGCGAATATGCCGTCGGCCTGACCTTCGAATCCAATGCCTATGCCTATGTGGCAGGCGGACAGAAGGAAATCAGCCTGCTCTATCCCGAAGACGGCACCTTCACGACCGCCGAATATCTGACGCTCATCAAAAACGCGCCCAATGGCGAGCAGGCCCGTCAGGTCGCTGATCTGTTGATGTCGAAAGACTGCCAGATAGCCCTGCTCGAAAACGCCTTCCGCCGTCCCAGCCGGACCGATATCGATGTCGGCAAATATGTGGAATTGCCCGCTCTGGAAAAGATCAAGATTTTTGCGACCGACGAGGACGATGCCGCCCTGAAGCGCAACGAGTTTCTGGCCAAGTGGCAAGCACTGGTCGCGGCCGCCAATTAAGGTTTGGAATGACCAACCCTACTGGTTGATTGCGAAGCTTTTGGTTTCCCTGTGCCATGCAATTGGTTGAGACATTTTTGTCTTGCAGATAAACCGACCTCAATGAACCATCCAAACCTGGTTTATCATTCCCCACTCCGCCGAATGGTGATCGACGGGATGGGGAAGTCAGGCTTGGACTACGGTATTGTTTTACAGGTTTAAGTGAGCATCCATTCATGGGCCTTGTCATTCTGGAAACGCCAGATGCGCTTTGGCCCTGCCATCACATTCAAATAATAGACATCATATCCATGCGGTGCCGCGACAGGATGATAGCCGCGCGGGACGAGCACGACATCGGAATCGTGGAATGTCATAGTTTCATCGATAGACCTGTCAT
>CAIYZJ010000138.1 GCA_903930675.1 uncultured Hyphomicrobiales bacterium | reverse complement strand
CGCCCTGCTTTCCGCTTTCGCTGCGCACTAACAGCAATGCATCCTTCTTCCGTTGGGCAGCCGCAGTATTCTCCTTGATGGATGCGAGTTCACGCTCGGTGGCTTCAAGCTTCCGTGCGATTTCAACATGGGCTTGGGTTAATTTGTCGACCTCGATTGGAGAGGGGACACCAGAGAAATCCGAACCTACCTGTGCTTCCGCACCCAGGCCAGTCACCGTAACGGATACCGAGACAGGAATTCCAGGGACTTCAATAAGCTTCTCCCAACCCTTTTGATCTACTGCCCATCCAAAAAATATATCGGCAGGCATTGCTGGCTGCTGCGGAAGCCTACCCTTTGATTGCGCTTCATCGATCCGACTGTGGATGCGCGCGTAAGCAGCTCTCCTGCCTCGACCGGCAAACAGAGCGTCCGCGATGAAGTTTGACGCGGCAGCTTTGGTGATCGTAACCTGCCCTACTCTGTACTCTTCACGCTTAGCCATATTTCCTCCAAAAGAGAAATTTGTACAACCGCCATCATATTTGTAGGTGAATTTGTAGGTTGCAAAATTACAATTTCACCTAAAGCGCTGATTTTTGTAGATTATTTCAGGATATATGGCGGAGAGGGGGAGATTCGAACTCCCGATAGGGTTGCCCCTATGCCGCATTTCGAGTGCGGTGCATTCGACCACTCTGCCACCTCTCCGTGAGATGTTCCAGTCGGGCACATGGGCCAAATGCGCTTGGCACCCGCTGAAGGAACCTGTGGTTAACCACCCGATTCACAGTCGATGTTGGCCCAATAGCATGCGCGCCGGATCTGGACAAGTCATCTTGAGCATTCGATCGCACTTTCAACCGATGATCCCCGCATCACTCCCGCGTCTTGCCGCAGGTCCGCCAACAGGGCCTTTGATGGCACGCCCAATATTACAGGAAGAGTGCAGCGTGTGTCGCCAAGAGATCTGGACAGACCAATCCGATTTGTCGCTCGCCCTTCAGAGGACTGAAACATCCCGCGGGCGACTGGCCCCGATTGTTTTTTTTGGCGGATGGGGCCGAAACAAGGCAGATCATTGCGGCATGAATATCGCGAGAAACCGACCAAATTATACTGCCCGGACCAAAAAAGACCTGTCCTTTTTGACTGTTGACCAAAATTGGAACGTTAATATAAAGTAAATGTCTGGATTATTTTGTTTGCGTAGGGTGGCGTGCGTTATGAATTTCAAGAAAATGGGTATCACTGTTCTGATCGCCTTTGCCCTTGCGGGTTGCGCGAACAGGAGCGTCAAAGATGTCTCGCTTGGTGACTCCGGTCAGGCTTACAAGGTCAAGTTCGGCACTGTGATTGCCCAGGGGACTGTCAATGTAAGATCCAGCGGTGAAGCCGCCGCAGGTGGCGGGGCACTGGCTGGCGGCTTGGCCGGCGCGCTGATCGGTCGATCCGACGGGGCGGCGCTTGCGGGGTTGGTGATCGGCGGCATTGCCGCCGCCGCTGCGCATCATGCGGCCGAAACCGGCAATGCCATCCAATATACAATTGCCTTTGCCGATGGCTCGACACAGGTCATCAACCAGCTTCAGGCTCCCGAAGATCCTGTTTTCAGGCCTGGGCATCCTGTGATGGTGCAGTTCGGCGCGGATAGAAATCTGGTGCTGGATGCCGCGCACCTTCCCAACAATGTCCGTCGTCCCAAACAGGTCGTCGTCGAGGGTGGTCGTCCGCAAAACGGACCGATCGGTGTGACAAGTTGCCAGTCGGCCAATATCGGTGGCACCAGAAGAGCGTCATGCACCGAACAATAAGTGCGGGCACGGGCGGCGCTTGCAACAAGGCTTGACGCCTCCCCTGCTTTTCGTTAGGAAAGCCCTACTCTGCGCGGGTCTTACAAAGACTCGCGTTTCGCCGTTTTTGGGTCTTGACGTCTTTTCGGGCGTTTTGGCCTTCAAACATCAGGTCCACTGACAAAAAGCCCTTCCATTCCGGCCGATCTGTTCGGGGTGAGACGCGGAAAGAACACGGAGAAAACGATGTTCGCAGTTATCAAGACCGGCGGCAAACAATACAAGGTTGCCACCGACGACGTGATCACAATCGAAAAGCTGGCTGGTGAAGCCGGTTCGACCATTGTGTTTGATGCGGTTCTCATGCTGGTCAACGAAGCCGGTACCCAGGTCGGCGCGCCGACCATTGCGGGTGCGGTTGTCACCGGCGAAGTGGTCGAACAGACCCGCAGCAAGAAGTCGATTTCATTCGTGAAACGTCGCCGCCAGAATTCAAAGCGCAAAAAAGGTCACCGTCAGGAACTCACCGTCGTGCGTATTGTCGCGCTCGGTGCCAGCTCCGGCGAGGCAAAGCCGAAAAAGGCTGCCAAACCCAAAGCGCCCAAAGCAGAAGTCAGCGCAGAAGCAGCGGCCTAATCAGCCCCCGCCAAGCATGTTCGAGGTTCAGGGTTCTGGCCACACGGTTTAGACCCTCGTTAAAAGATGGAGCATTACAATGGCTCACAAAAAAGCAGGCGGCTCGTCCCGCAACGGTCGTGACTCGGCTGGTCGTCGTCTCGGTGTCAAAAAGTTTGGCGGCGAGAACGTGATTCCGGGCAACATCATCATCCGCCAGCGCGGCACGAAAGTGCACCCGGGCGCCAATGTCGGCATGGGCAAAGACCATACTTTGTTCGCGCTGACCACCGGAACCGTCGAGTTCCAGAAAAAAGCCAACGACCGCATGTTCGTTGTCGTCAATGCCCGCGAGGCAGCAGAATAACGGCGGATCGTTCTTTCAACCCGCCGGACCACAATCCCGGCGGTGTTGCACAGAGCGATTTTTCCAAAGTCTGAAAAATCCTCCAAAAAACGCCGGGAGAGTGGGAAACCCCTCTCCCTTTGTCGTTTTTGTGTCACGATTGCATGCTAGGCACCGTGATGCGCAGGAGGATCAGCATGTTTCCCTCGATCACCCATGATGATGTCTATCGGATAGAAACACCCCGCCTGTGGCTGCGTTGGCCGCAATCGGCGGATGCGTCTGCCATTGCCGATTTTGCGCGTCACAAACAGGTGGCGGAGATGACGGCGTCGATCCCGCATCCCTATCCGCCCCATCAGGCCAGTGAATTTATACGCACCACCCGCGCCAGCAACCGCCACGGCACGACGCTCGAATTGCTGATTGCCCGCAAAGGCCCGGTGCAGAGCATCATCGGTACGGTGTTGCTGCGGTTTCCGATTGCCGCCAATGCGCAAGACGGCGAGCAAGCGCTGGTGATTGAACCGATGATCGGCTATGCCCTGCATCCCGATCATTGGGGGCTCGGCTATGCGTCCGAGGCCAGCCGCGCGATCATCGATGCCCTGTTCACCCTGACACCGGTCCCGGGTGTCACCGCGACCGTGCGCACGGACAATATGGCTTCCATCCATGTGTTGAAGACATTGGGCTTTATCCGCCAGCAGGAACGGACAAGCTATGCGCCATTGCGCGGCTTGCCCTATCAGGTGTTCGATTACCGGCTGGATCGCGAGGCATGGCACGGGCTTGCAGGCGGACCCGTTCTGCCGCTCGACTGGATGAAACCCTATGAATGGACCGATTGGGCAGGTGCTGCATAAACCCGCTGCATAAACCCGCTGCTTAAATTCGCGGCTTAAATCCGCGGCTTAAACCCGCGCTCTGGTCGTCGGCAAGGTCAAAGGCCGGATTGTGAAGCAATCCGGCCGCTTGCACGCCTTGTGCATCCTCATTTTCAACCTTGTTGACCTTGCTGCATCGAAATGATTGCCGAAGGGCGCGCTGTCCTTTACTGAATGATCCATCATGAAATTTCTCGATGAAACCAAAATCTATATCCGTTCCGGCAATGGTGGCGCAGGTTGCGTCTCGTTTCGCCGTGAGAAGTTTATCGAATTCGGCGGGCCCGATGGTGGCGACGGCGGACGCGGCGGCGATGTCTGGGTCGAATGTGTCGACGGCCTCAACACGCTGATCGATTACCGCTACCAGCAGCATTTCAAGGCGCGCTCCGGCGTGCACGGCATGGGCAAAAACCGCACGGGGGCCAATGGTCCCGATATCGTGCTGAAAGTGCCGTGCGGCACGCAGGTGCTCGACGAGGACGGCGAAACCCTGATTGCCGATATGACCGAGGTCGGGCAGCGCTATCGTCTGGCCAAGGGCGGCAATGGCGGCTTCGGCAATGCCTATTTTACCTCCTCGACCAACCGCGCCCCGCGCCATGCCAATCCCGGTCAGGACGGACAGGAACGCTGGATCTGGCTGCGGTTGAAACTGATTGCCGATGCGGGTCTTGTCGGTCTGCCCAATGCCGGAAAATCGACTTTTCTGGCGGCTGTCTCTGCGGCCAAACCCAAAATCGCAGATTATCCTTTTACCACGCTGCATCCCGGCCTCGGGGTTGTGCGGATGGACGCACGCGAATTCGTGCTGGCCGATATCCCCGGCCTGATCGAAGGTGCGCATGAGGGCCATGGGCTGGGCGACCGTTTTCTCGGCCATGTCGAACGCTGCCGCGTATTGCTGCATCTGGTGGACGGCACCGGCGAGCATGCCGGACAGGCCTATAAGACCGTGCGGGCCGAATTGGCCGCCTATGGCAACGGTCTGGATGAAAAGCCCGAAATCGTCGTGCTGTCCAAAGCCGATGCGCTGGATCCCGACACCTTGAAAGAGCAGACGGCCCGTTTGAAACGCGCCGCCAAGCGCACCCCGCTGGTGCTGTCCTCGGCGTCGGGCCTTGGCGTCGACAAGGCGTTGCGTGCCTTGCTGGAAATCATCACAGAGGCGCGGCGCGTCGAGGACGAGCAGTTGAACACCAAGCCCAGCGAGGCCTGGCATCCATGAGCGCGGCGACGACCAAAGCAAAAGATGCAATGGCGGCAAAACCGGACTCCGATGCGACAGGCTTGACCAGAACCTTTGCCGGATTTCGGCGGATTGTCGTCAAGGTTGGCTCCTCGCTGCTGATTGATGGCAACAAGGGCGAATTGCGCACGGCGTGGCTGTCGAGCCTTGCCGATGATCTGGCGACGCTTTACGCGGTGGGGACCGAGGTGATTGTCGTGTCCTCTGGCGCGATTGCGATGGGTCGCACCATTCTGGGCCTGCCGCGCGGCGTGCTGAAGCTGGAAGAGAGTCAGGGCGCGGCCTCTGTCGGGCAAATCGCACTGGCGCGGGCCTGGGCCGATGCGCTGTCGCAGCGCGGCATCACGGCGGGTCAAATTCTGGTGACTTTGGGCGACACCGAGGAACGCCAGCGCTATCTCAATGCACGCGCCACCATCGGCCGCCTGCTCGAATGGCGGGCCGTGCCGGTCGTCAATGAAAACGACACGGTTGCCACCACCGAAATCCGCTATGGCGACAATGACAGGCTGGCCGCCCGCGTGGCGACCATGGCGGCGGCCGATCTGCTGATCCTGTTTTCCGATATTGACGGGCTCTATTCCGCCCCGCCGCATCTCGATCCCGATGCCCGCTTCATTCCGGAAGTGCCGCGCATCACCGCCGAGATCGAGGCGATGGCAGGGGGGGCGGCATCCGAATTGTCGCGCGGCGGCATGCAGACCAAAATCGAAGCCGCCAAAATTGCCACCGCAGGCGGCACGCAGATGATCATTGCCGACGGACGGGTGCTGCATCCGCTGCGCCACATTACCGATGGCGCGCGCTGCACGTGGTTCCGCACCGGCTCCAATCCCGTCTCGGCCCGCAAAAGCTGGATTGCCGGCGTGCTGGAGCCCAAAGGAATCCTGCATCTGGATGCCGGCGCGGCCCGCGCCTTGCGTGCTGGCAAAAGCCTGCTCTCGGCAGGGGTGACGCGGGTTGAAGGCGCATTTGAACGCGGTGATGCCGTGGTGATGCGCGGACCCGACGGGGGCGAGTTGGGCCGCGGTCTGGTCGGCTATGATGCCGGCGAGGCCCAAGCGATGATCGGCCTGTCCTCGAAAGACATTCCGAAGGTGCTGGGTTATGCTGGCCGCGCCGAAATCGTCCATCGTGACGATATGGCTCTGGGCACGGGCTGAAATCAGGGGGCTTAGGATGGGCGGTGCGGAGCGGGAATTGCACGGCTTGATGCAGGCCATCGGTCAGGCCGCACGCGCGGCGGCCGCGAGCCTTGCCGTGATGACGCCGCAGCAAAAAGATGCGGGCCTGCTGGCTGCCGCCAAAGCCCTGCGCGCCTCGGCTCCAACAATTCTGGCCGCCAATGCGCTGGATCTGCAAGACGCCGTACACCGCGGAACCAGCGGATCGTTTCTAGACCGTTTGCGGCTGGACGGAGCGCGGCTGGAAGCCGTGGCACAGGCGGTCGAAGATATTGCCGTTTTGCCCGATCCGGTCGGTCGGGTGCTGGCGCACTGGACCCAGCCCAACGGCCTGATGTTCGAACGGGTCGCCACACCGCTCGGCGTGATCGGCGTGATTTTTGAGAGTCGCCCCAATGTCACCGCCGATGCCGGTGCGCTGTGCCTGAAAAGCGGCAATGCCGCGATTTTGCGGGCAGGATCGGAAAGCTTCCGCTCGGCCTCGGCCATCGCCGACGCCATGCGGACGGGCTTGCAACAGGCGGGTATTCCCGGTGACGCCATCCAGCTGGTGCCCAGCAAGGACCGTGCTGCTGTCGGCATGATGCTGCAAGGTTTGGATCAGAACATTGATGTCATCGTGCCGCGCGGTGGCCGCTCGCTGGTCGAACGGGTGCAGGCCGAAGCCCGCGTGCCGGTGTTTGCCCATCTCGAAGGACTTTGCCACATCTATATCGACCGCGCCGCCGATCTGGCCATGGCCAAGGCGATTGTGCTCAACGCCAAATTGCGCCGCACCGGCGTGTGCGGAGCGGCGGAAACGCTGCTGATCGACCGTGCCTGCTTGGCGAGCCATGCGCAACCGCTGGTCGCGATGCTGATCGGCGTGGGCTGCGAAGTGCGCGGCGATCCGGCCATTGCAGCCCTTGATCCGCGCGTCGTGCCTGCCGTGGAACAGGACTGGCACACCGAATATCTCGATGCGATCATCTCGGTGGCGGTGGTCGACGGGCTGGACGGCGCTCTGGCCCATATTGCGCGCTACAGCTCGCACCATACCGATGCGGTCATCACCGATGACAAAGCCACCGCCGAGCGGTTTTTGCGCGAGGTCGATTCCGCCATTGTCCTGCACAATGCCTCGACCCAATTTGCCGATGGCGGCGAATTCGGCTTCGGGGCCGAGATCGGCATTGCGACGGGCCGCATGCATGCGCGCGGACCGGTGGGGGTCGAACAACTGACCTCTTTCAACTATCGCGTGCGCGGCACGGGACAGATCAGGCCGTGACGGAGGCAACACGCACGGCCTCGATACGGGTCCCGGCTCCCTCGCTGCCGCCCCATGGACGCGGCTTGCGGATCGGCCTGCTGGGCGGCTCCTTCAATCCGCCGCACGAGGCGCACCGGCTGATCAGCCTGATTGCCATGCGGCGGCTGGGACTGGATGCGGTCTGGTGGCTGGTCACACCTGGCAATCCCCTGAAAGACACCCGCATTCTGCCCGACATCATCACGCGGATGGATTGGGCACGGCGCATCAAGCAGCATCCGCGCATCCATATCACGGATATCGAGGGCAAAATCGGCACCCGGTTTTCGGTCGATACGCTGAAATGGTTGAAACGGCGCGCGCCCGACACCCGCTTTGTCTGGCTGATGGGCAGCGACAATCTGGCCTCGTTCCACCGCTGGAAAGACTGGAAAACCATCGCCGCCCTGATGCCGATGGCGGTGATCGACCGTCCCGGCACGACTTTGAGCGCAACCCGTTCACGCGCTGCCATCGCTTTGGGAGCCTATCGGCGGCCCGAGAGCCTGCAAAAAGGCCTTTTGCGGCACAAAGCTCCTGTCTGGATCATGCTGCATGACAAGCGATCCGCGCAGTCCTCGACCCGACTGCGGACCCAGCAGCAGATACCCGTAACCCGCTAGACGCGCATTTGCGGGGTCGTGACGAGATTCATTGAAAAATGAAACAAATTGGCCCATAGTCAAAATTGCATCATTTGATGTGACGTTTAAGGGATATTTACGCTGACACGCGCTCGTTCTGTTTCGCAGCCTGATGCTGCCATTTCACCCGCCTCTGCCGTCACCCCGCCTGCCGCTCTTTCCGGCGAGGCCTATCTTGCGCTGATCATCGAAGCCATCGAGGATGCCAAGGCCGAGGAGACCGTGGTGATCGACCTCAAGGGCCGCACCTCGATTGCCGACACGATGATCGTGACCTCGGGCCGCGCCAACCGCCATGTCGCCTCCATCGCCCATCGCATCGGCGAAGCCTTGAAAGAGGCTGGCTATCGCGGCATCAAGACCGAGGGCGAACCCCAATGCGATTGGGTGTTGCTGGATGCGGGCGATGTGATCGTCCATATTTTCCGTCCGGAAGTGCGGCAGTTCTACAATCTCGAAAAAATGTGGGGCTCCGACCGTCCCGCTGAACAAGCCAACGGCTAATCCGGCCCCATGCGTCTGATCATCCTCGCGGTGGGTCGTGTGAAAGACGGTCCCGAACGGCAATTGATTGATCGCTATATCGAGCGGGCCAAACTCTCGGCCCGGGCACTGGGGTTTTCCGGCCCCGACATTATCGAACTGCCCGAAGGGCGCGCGGGACAGGCTGCAAGCCGCATGGCCGAAGAAGCCGCTGCCATCCGCGCCAAATTGGGTGAAGCGGTGACGGTTTTGCTGGACGAACGCGGCACGTCACCCTCCAGCCCTGATTTTGCCAAATTATTGGGACGATATAGGGACGGGGGCCGCAAGGCCCTTGCTCTGGTGATCGGCGGCGCGGACGGGCTTGATCCGTCCTTGCGGCAGGAAGCCGAACTGGTTGTCTCGTTCGGCGGCATGACCCTGCCCCATCAACTGGTGCGGCTGATTGCCAGCGAACAGATCTATCGGGCCATGACCATTCTATCGGGGCATCCCTATCATCGTGTATAACAGCCATTGAAACGGCAGGATTGACCAACAGTGCGACAACCCGTGCAGCTTCTGGCCAT
>CAIYZJ010000137.1 GCA_903930675.1 uncultured Hyphomicrobiales bacterium | reverse complement strand
TGGACAGCTGGGCGCCTGGAGCGAACAGGAAGGTGCGTGCGGGCTGCTGGTCAACCGTAATCTGCGAGTCAGGCGTCACAGCGGTCTGTCCGCCGGGATTGACCACAACGTTATTGTCACCGTTGATCTGGCCGGGCTGGCTGACTTTCATCATTTCCTTGATGTTGACGGTCAAGGAGCCATGCGACACCGCAGCGGGGGTCACAAACACGCCCTCGCCGATCACAATGGTGCCGGTGCGCGAATTGACGATCACACGGGCTGGAGGTGCCGCCTGCTCGACCTTGATTTCTTCGATGGCCGACATGAAGGCGACACGCTGGTCGGCATCACGGGGAGCCAGAACGCGGATGGTCGTGCCATCCATCGCCGAAGCCGTGCCTTCGCCCATCACCTTGTTGATCGCCTTGACCAGACGGGTGGCGGTGGAGAAATCGGCATTGTTCAGGTTGATCATCATGGCAGGCATGGTTTCAAACGGATTGGCGACAATCCGCTCGACCGATGCACCGCCCGGAATACGGCCGACCGTCGGGATATTCACCGAGACCTTGGATCCGTCCTTGGCTTCCACACCGAGACCACCGACCGACAGGTTGCCCTGTGCCATGGCATAGGTTTCGTTATCCGCACCGACCAACTGGGTCATCAGCAAGACCCCGCCTTTCAGCGAGGTGGCCTTGCCGAGAGCCGAAACGGTCACGTCGATGCGCTGGCCTGGCTTGGAAAAGGCCGGCAGGTCTGTCGTCACCATCACCGCTGCAGAATTGGCAGCATTGAGCGAATTGGGATCAACCGTCTGGCCGAAACGGGCGACAAGGCTCTGCAGGCTCTGCAAGGTCGCGGCCACGTTGCCGTCACCGGTCTTGTTCAGACCGACCACGATGCCGTAACCGACCAACTGGTTGGACCGGACGCCGGCAAAGGTCGCCACATCTTTCACGCGGTCGAGCCGCTCGAAAGGCTGGGGAGGAGCCGAAGCCATAATCGCCGCACCACCGGTAGGCGCTGCGGCAGGAGCCTGCGCCATGGCGTTGGAGGTCAAGCCGATCAGGCCCAAACCGATAAGAGCACCCATCATCTGCTTCATCTGAAAAGATCCGATCATATCAAGACCCCATTACATCGGTGAGAGAGCGTTGAAAGCGCGGCCATACCAGCCCTGCTTTCCGGCATCGGCAATATCGCCGGCACCCGTATAGGTGATGTTGGCCTGTGCAATGCGGTTCGAGACAACCGTGTTGCCCGGCCCGATATCATCGGGACGCACGAGGCCCGAGACACGCACATATTCTTCGCCCTGGCTGACGCTGAGCAATTTCTGCCCTTCGATCCACATATTGCCATTGGCATAAACGCGGGTGACCATCACGGTCATGGTGCCCGAAATCGTATTCGACTGGTTGGCAGCGCCCGAACCGGCGAAGGACTGGTCAACCGAGGCCCCGAAAGCGGCATCGCCACCCTTGGAACCACCGAAGATCCCGCTGACAATCCCGACCGGACCGAAGATCGCGGTGGGAAGACCTAAGGCGGTGGACCCCTTCTTGGTGATCGAACCGTCATTCGACTTGGTGGCCGAAATGGTTTCGGTGATGTTGACCGTCAACACGTCACCCACATTGCGGGCGCGGCGGTCACCCGAGAAGAAGCCGGTCTGTGCGGCCGAATAGATCGCTCCGTCGGCAGCCTTTTCCTTCACAGCGACGACATTGTCATAGCTGGACTGGAAGGACTCTGACATCTTGGCTTCCTGCACTGTGTTGCAGCCGCCAAGACCCAGAGAAGCAAGCAGAATAACGAGGTGGATATTACGCATAAGAGCCTCCTCAGACGTTCTGTGTCAGGAACTTCAGCATGCCGTCGACCGACGAGATGGCCTTGGAGTTCACTTCGTAAGCGCGTTGTGTTTCGATCATGCTGACCAGCTCTTCAACCACGTTGACGTTGGAGGCTTCCAGCGCGCCTTGCAAAATCGTGCCGTGCGCTGCGGAACCTGGAGCGCCGACAGCCGGTGCGCCGGACGACGAGGTTTCAAGCGCCAGCGTGCCGCCGAGCTGCTTCAAACCCGCATTGTTAGGGAAGGTTGCTGTTTCGATCTGGCCCACTTGGGTCAGTGCGGTCTGGCCCGGAATAGCCACCGAGACGATCCCGTCCGAGGACACAGTGATCGAGGACGCTTCGGGCGGGATCGTGATGGCGGGCTCCAGCGGATAACCGCTCGAGTTGACCACGCGACCGGTCGCGTCCTTGGTAAAGTTGCCCGAACGTGTATAGGCGGTCTGGCCATTCGGCATCAAAATCTGGAAAAAGCCGCCGCCTTCCACCGTCATATCCAGCGAATTATCGGTGGAGATGATGTTGCCCTGATTATAGAGCTTTTCGGAAGCGGCAATGCGCACACCGGTACCGATCGCAAGACCGGTCGGGGACTGGGTGTTCTGCGATGTCTGCGAGCCGACTTCGCGCTGGGTCTGGTAGAGCAGCGATTCAAAGCTGGCGCGGTCGCGCTTGAAGCCCACCGTGTTGACGTTCGCCAAGTTGTTCGAGATCACACTCATGCGAGTCTGCTGGGCGTTCAATCCCGTTTTGGCAATGTGGAGAGCGTCAGTCATGTTCAAACCCTTGTTGGTTACGCATCCTGTACTCAGCAAGTCTCATGCCAAGTTCGGAGCGCGCGCAAAAGGGAGAGAAAGAGAAGGTTAAGCGGCTCTTAAATCACAATAAAATGATTTGCTAATGGTGATTTGGCGCAAGGGATTAACGGTCATTGCGCATCAATTTCGATGTTTCGGTATCAATTTCCTTGGCGGTCGAGATCAATTTGACCTTGATGTCATAAGAGCGCGAATGCTCGACCAGAGACACCAGCGTATCGACGGTGTTGACGTTGGAGGATTCAAGCACTTTGGAATTGAGTTTGATATTGGCATCGGGCTGGGGGATTTGCCCGTCTTTCGGCCGGATGAAACTGTCCAGACCACGCGACAGGTTCTGGGCCGTTGTGCTGACCAGCTGGAGGCGGCCGACCGGTGTCAGAATGGTGCCTTCATCGCCGAGCGGCAGAATGGAAATCGAACCATCCGAGCCGACTTCGATCTTCTTGTATGGAGGTACGTTGATAGGCCCGCCGCCACCGATCATCAGATTGCCGTCACCATTGCGCAAGAAACCGTCGATCCCGACCTTCATGTCACCACGGCGGGTCAAAGTCTGGTCGCCATTTGGTGCCTGCGCGACCAGATAGCCCTGCCCTTCGACAGCCACATCAAGATTGTTGTCGGTAGGGATCATCTGACCGCGACTGGTATCAATTCCATTTTCGCCGCGTGTGCCGAATACACGGTCTTCGACACTGTTTTGCGACTTCAGATAGACCGAACCGAGATTGTCGGACATGTCACGCTGGAACCCTATCGAACTGGAATTGGCCAGATTCGATGTGGTGATCTTCTGATTTTCGGTCATCAGCCGCATTGAATTCAGTGCGACTTGTGTCAGACGATCCATGTTAAATCCTCATATGCCTAGGACGGCCTCAGATCCGTTATGCGCGGATCTGAATAATCGTCTGGGTCAAGCTGGTCTCGGTTTCAATGGCTTTCGAGTTCGCCTGGAAGTTGCGCTGTGCTGTAATCAACTTCACCAACTCTTCGGTGATGTCAACGTTGGAGTTTTCCAGAGCACCCGCCTGAATGGAACCCAGACCATCCGATCCTGCCTGACCGAGCGTTGCAAAGCCCGATACGGAGGTTGCGACATAGTCGGCGTTACCGATCTGTTTGAGACCGTTCGGGTTGGCGAAGTTGGCAATCATGACCTTGCCGAGCGCATTGGTCTGGCCGTTGGTGTAATTGGCCGTCACAGTGCCCGAGGCGTCGATGGTCAGACCGTTGAGCGAACCGGACGGATAACCATCCTGCGTCAAGGACTGCACCGAGAAGGGCTGCGTATACTGGGTCGAGAACTTGCCGTAATCGATGGTCAGGTTCAGCGGGTTGGAACCGTTGCCCGGATCGAATGGCGAGTAAACCACACCCTGTTTCGGCGAGATCAATTTACCGGCCGTATCGAAGGTCAATTTACCAGGTGTCAGGTACAAGGGCGACCAGCTCTGCAATTTATTGGTCGGGGCAACGGTCGTGATGTTGCCCGAAGCGTCCGCATAAAGCTTGTTTCCGTTGATGTCGGTTGCCTGCACCAGATTGGTGATGGTCGGCACATTGCCAGCTGTCTTGGTCACGTTGTTGAGACCAAAGTTGGCTTTGCCAACCACGTTGATCTGCGAGGTCGCACCCGTGGTACCCGACGTGAACACCATACGGTTGTTGGTCGGATCGAACTTCACCGTCACACCCGACACCACGCGGCCCGACACAGGATCCTGAATCTGGTTGACGCGCTGCTGGATGGCAGTCGCGAAAGTATCACCTGTGTAGGCACGGATAGGAAGGCTAATAGTCCCTGTGATACCATCGACCGTGAAGGTCATGATGTTTTCGCCGAGACTTTCATTCAGAAGGAAGGTCTGGTTCATCGGTGTGATGGCTGTCGAGCCATAAGCTGTCGCAGCCGTCGAGGACAGACCAGTTCCCGAAACCGAGGTTTCGGCTTTGGTTGCACCGATCCCGAGCAGATCATTGTTACCGGCAAAAATTGCTCCGGAATTGCCCGTCGAAGCCAGCGACTGACCGATCTGGATGCCCGTCTGGGTCTTTGAACCGGTCGCGCCTTCTGCTTCCGCAGGCTGCACAACACCGCCAGCCTGTACGTTGAGGCGGTATGGTTCACCATTCGGATTGCCCTGCACCGTCAGACGCAGATTGCCGTCAAGAGCCAGCGAGAAAGGACCGATTGCATCGGGACGCACAGGAACTTGCTTTATGGTACTGTCTTGCGGGTCGGTTGCACTGACACTGACCTGCTCGATTTTAAAGGTTCCCGTAATGCTACCCTGCGAATTGTAGGTCATCTTGACAATGTTCGGATTGGTTGAATCCACTGCGAACAAAACAATACCATTCAATGTGGTATCTGCATTGAGTGTACTGACCAAACCTGCGACACCACCGGGGGTAAGGACAGTTATGTTTTTTTGCAAAACGGTTCCGTCACTCCGCGGAACAGAAATTTTAAATACACCACCAGTTTCAACGGTTACGGCCTGACCGATTGATGTCGGCTGCAACGTCAGCTGCTGGACTTCATTGGTTTTGGCATTACCCGATTGGTTTACGACGCTGGGCGATGTGATCACGGTGCGATCAGTAAAGGAGATCGAAGGGAAGTCAGCAGGCAACATTCCGTCAGGTTGACCACGAACGGTCTGCTTGAGGGAAGCCAGTGTTGCAACTGTTCCATTGCCTTCATACTTGAAAAGAATGTCACCATTCTCATAAAAAGCAATCGGCGACGTTGCTGCATTATAGGCTGCGTCACCCTCGATGGCGTCATTTATGGCCGTAACCAGCTTCTGTTGACGGTCGGAAACCTTGTCGGCCGTAACAATAGCCAGAGGACCAACGATCAAATCCTTGATACTGCCGCCGGGAGCCATTGTGATATTCAGATTGAATTGGTCGGCATTCAGAAGGTTCCCATAGGCCATAAGCGTCTGGATTTCCGACTGCGTCTGCGTGCCAAGCTGGGTAGTGGTCGTTACAGATGTCGAGACAGGGAAGGACTGCTGCAACATTTTGATGAAAGTGGCTGGATTGACCGTTCCGGGAGGCATGACCGTTTGCAAGGCTGTCGGTGAAACAGTCACACCGGTCGGCACGAAATAATTAAAGCTCTTTCCGTCGGTTTCCAGCGTAAAGCTGTCACCCGGGTCCAGGCTCAGGTTGGACAGGTCATAGCTGTTGATCTGCGACTTGACGTCGGCAATCTGGGCCAGAGTTGCGCGACCCACTTTAATGGTCGAGCTTTCGCCGGTTGAGCCTGAACTGAAGACGAACTGGCGGGTATCCTTGTTGTAGTCGACGCTGATGCCCGAACGCTGGTCACCCGCTGCAGTCAAGGGAGGACCCGATGGCAACACTGCCAGACCTGACCAACGCGAATTCGTGCCGATGACCGAAGTCAAGCTGGATGTCTGCGATGGAATACCCAAATCATTGGTGCTGTTTGTAGGGTTATACACCTGCAAATTCTGGAAACGGTTCTGCGGCAGTGACGCATCTGGACCCAATTGCGACGGATCAGGTGTAAACGTCAGCGAACGTGAAGCCACATCGAAACCCACCTTAATGGGCGGATTGGCTTCATCAACCCAATTGGCGTTTTTGCCGAATTCGTTGTGGCGGGTATCGAGCTGCTCGTTGACCTTCTTCTGGGCAAGCAAAATCAGATCGGCGCGGGTCAAATCCTGATAGTTCAACTGCTGCGGGCTCTGCACCGTATCATTGATCACAGCTGGAGTGCCTGCTGAGCCCGAGGTCCCGAGCAAATCGATTTGCAGTGGCGGACGCAGCGTCACTGTGGAGCCGTCAGTCGCGGTCTTGGACAGCGAGATGTTGAACACGTCATTGCCGCTGATCACCGGTCCGCCGATGTCGCGATAGCTATCTGTTATACGGAAATATTTGCTGTCGGAAAATTTGGCATTGACCGCGCGGGTCATTTCTGCGGCCAGTTCGTCACCTGTATAGGAGCCTGACTGAATAGTGATCGACTGCGGGGCCGAGCCATCGACGCTGATGGTGAACATGTCCTTGCCCCAGAACGGCGAGGTCAGCGATGTCGCCTGCCCCGATTCACGGGTGGTGTTGTACAGTTCCGAGTCTGTAACGATTGTCACGGGATTGGCGTCCGTGTCACCGAAGTCGAAGCCGGAAGTATTCTGGATCGCGCCCAACACCGAAGCCGGTGTCGACAGGCTCTTTTTGATCTGGTCATCCTGATAATAGAGCGGCGAAGGCTGGTTGGCGACAAAGCTCGAGTCAAAGCTGGTCGGGTCAGTGGTCGTCTGACCGAATTTGTTGACATAGAGCGTGCGGTTCTGGTCATCCTTCGAGGTGATCAAGGACGGATCGACTTCTTCCTCACCCACGAACACGTGTGTTTGCCAGCGGTTGCTTGGCACTTCGCTGGTCGCGTTACTGGTCTTGTAATAATAGATCGTAGCAATGGTCGGGTTGCCCAACGAGTCATAAATCGTGATCGATGTTGACTGGTTATAGGTGGCCGGATTTGTGCGGTCGAATTTATACGGGTTCTCCACGCTGTAGGTCGAGCTGGTCGGGATGATGTTGGCATCCGCAGGCAGGTTCAGACCGAGCTGGATCGAAGAGGTCGCATTTGGCAGGCCCGATGTCGAAGGCAGCTGCAGGTTCTTGGCCGAGGACGCTCCGGTCGCGATCACGGATCCGTCGGAGTTGACCGGAAACACTTGCAGATACTGGCCCTGGGTATCCACAACGTAGCGGTTGTTGTTGACCGAGAAGTTGCCGTTACGGGTATAAATCGTCTGCGTCGAGGTGAGGCTTGGCTTCAGGGCGAAGAAGCCCTGACCCGAAATCGCCATATCGAGCGAATTCTGTGAGGAAGAAATGTTGCCTTGCGTAAACTGCTGCTGAACCTTTTTGAGAATGGTACCGGAACCGACCGCACCGGACGCGTTCTGCAATGGCGAAGTGGCGAAAATATCGCCGAACTGCGCGCGCGAAAGCTTGAAGCCCGTTGTGCCGACGTTGGCGACGTTGTTCGAAATCGCCGCAATATCAGCCTGGGCGCCGTTAAGGCCTGTCAATGAGGTATAAAAGGACATGGGCTCTACTCACTTACTCATTAAAGATTCAGACAAGGTTGTTAGAAAACGCTCAGTATTTGATGCTCTTGATATCGGTCATATTGACCGTACCAACGCCACCGACCTTGAAGGTCTGCGGGGCGTTCTTGGCCGGGATCGGCACTTCGGTGATCGGCGCGTAAACATCGGTCGCCTGCGCCACCGACTTGCCGCCGACCACAGCCGAGGCCTTCAGATTGTAAGAGGACTTGCCGACAGGCTTGCCATTAGCATCCATGCCGTCCCACGAGAAGCCGACAAGGCCGGCAGGATTGGCACCGAGATCAATCGTCTTAACCAGCGTGCCCGCATCGTCGAGCACCTGCACCGACAGCGAGCTGACGGAATTGGGCAGATCAATCGCACCACTGATCGCGCCGGTGCTGTCGCTCAGTGCCGTGGTTCCGGGCACCAGAACCGTCTTGCCCGCGAAAGAGGCGACAGTGGCAATCTGGTTTTCGGAAATCTGGGTCGCCATGTTGTTCACGGTCTGGTTGAGTTGCTGGATACCTGTCACGGTCGAGAACTGCGCCATTTGCGCAATCATCTGCGAGTTGTCCTGCGGCTGGAACGGATCCTGATTGGACAGCTGGGTCGTCATCAGTTTTAGAAAGTCGCTCTGGTCGAGCGAGGATTTCTTGGCTGTTGTCGTGGTTTCCGAAGACTTCTTGACACCGAGCTTGGAAAGCAGGGTATCAAGTGTTTGCTGCGAACTCGCCGATGTCGAGCTGGTGGTCGTCATCTGATCATATCCCTATTATTTACCGATGCTCAAAGTCTTGAGTATCAAGGATTTAGCTGTCGAAAGGACTTCGATATTGTTCTGGTATTGGCGGGAGGCTTCCAGCATGTCGACCATCTCTTCCTGAGTGTCGACCGCTGCGGCATAGATATAACCCTGCTCATCGGCTTGCGGATGCTGCGGGGAATAGCGCTTTTCAGGAGCCAATTTCGAGCGGTAGATCCCGTCGGTCTGCACCGTGGACACGCCCTGCCCGGCCTGATCAAGCGGATAGGTTGTCTTGAAGATGGGGCGCATGGCCTTATAGGCCCCTTCGGGTGTGCTTGACACCGACTGGGCATTGGCCAGATTGCTCGCCACCGAGTTCAACCGCACTTGCTGTGCGGCCATGGCGCGACCCGAAATGTCAAAGATGCTGAGAGGCTTCATCATTCACCCCGCAATGCGCTGCGCAAACCCTTTAAGCGCTCGCTCAAGAATTGCAGATCGGCTTCATAGGATGTGGTGTTCTGCGCGAATTGCAGTTGTTCGACATGCAACTCGACAGTGTTGCCATCCAGCGAAGGCGAAACGGGCACGCGGTAGCGGGCCGATCCGGCTGGCGAGGTCTGCAACATCGAGACATGCTGGACATTGGTGGTCGCCAATTCCCCTGCGCCGATGGCATTCTTGTACTGTGCTGCAAAATCAATGTCGCGCGCCTTGAAGTTGGGCGTGCCGGCATTGGCAATATTGGAACTCAATATTTCAAGCCGCTTATAACGAAGCGAAAGCGCCTCGGCCTGCGGTTTCATATATTTGTCTAATACGTTCATTCTTGCCTCGAACAGATTGTTGGTGAAACACCATATCTGTTCGTTACTCAGCAATTGTCGTGCCAACTTTGAAGGGGAAAATAAAAAAGCAATTCCAGCAGGTTAGGCTGATTGCTTAGTTGGCGATCACGCGGGTCAGCAAAACTTCGTCGACCAGAATGCGGATCGGGGCCTTGGTCCGCATGATGCCGTTGACATGATCGCGGATACGGGCAGCCAGCTCGTCTTTGAACTCGGGACGGCTGGCGGTAGCGAAATTATACTCGGACACCATGGCCATAATATCGGAGCGCAAGGACACGGCATTCGCCTTGATCATGGCTTCGGCTTTGGTACCGAAACGCGTGCCCAAAGTTACTTCAAGCATCACGAAATGGGTGCTGCGGCCGAGATTGACCGTCATTTCTTCCCCTAAAGGGATATAGAGCATTTTCAGCGGATCATCTTCGATCTTGGGCTGGCTCTTTTGCAATTGCGGCATCGCTTTTGCCGCGCTGGCAATGGCGGCCTTTTCATTCTGCTTTGCCAGTTCTTTTTGCTGTAGCTTCTTTTGATCCGCCGAGGATTGTCCGAAAATGCCGATCACAACGCCAATCCCGACCAGGGTCACTAGACCAAATGCAAGAGTGATCGGACTGAACAGAATGGATCGGACAACTGGGGGCATCAGACGACCCAACCGCCGCCGCGCGGGCCTTTTTTACCGGTGTCCATCACGCCGCGAAAGGCAGCGGCAAAGGCCGCGCCGCGCGCTTCCGCCTCGGCCTTCTCGCCGACGCGACGCAACAGTATATCGCCCCCCGGCTTTGGCTGGGTGACTGAAAAATAAGGATAATAACGCGCAACAAGGTCTTCGAGCGCGGCGATGAATTCTGGATCCGTATTGAGGCGAGCTTCGTTTTTCATCAATTAACCGTGTCTGATCAGGCCATGATATCAAACTGGACCTTGCGTTCGGACAGCGTCAAAGGCATGCGCGACACGAAAGCATAGAGGGTCATCGAAAACTGGTGCACATAGAACGGCTCGAAGGAGACGCGCTGGTCAAACCATTGCTGGGTGGTGACAGCAGCTGTAGGGGTTCCGTGCGGGTTGTAAAGCTGGGTGACCGGAGCAAAGGCAGCGCGGCTCTCGCTGCCGATGCCCTCGTGATTGGGTGTGCCGTAACGGCGGCGGATCTCGGCATTGCGCTGCAAATAGGTCGGCTCGAAAGGCAACACAACGCGATCGGGGGCAGACACTTCCTCGATCGGCAGAATAGGCCGCTGGCTGTCCGACGTCCCGCTTGGAAGCGGGAAAGCCTGAGCGACAGGAATCCTGTCCGGAATACTATCCAGAAAGGGCTGACGCATCATGCCGACGGATGAAATGGCCATTACAACTCTTACCCTCGAACTCTTGTTGGGGAGTATAACAAAAATCGGCGGATATTCCAGCGATAGTTGCGACAATTCTTCAGGTTTTGACTGGTGATCGGCGGATTCTTGCCGGTGCGGTTAACGGTGCACCGGCCCCTGCCCGGCCACCGTTTATTTGATCAGTGTTTCAGTGACCGAACGCAGCATTTCGGACTCTGTCTGCAAGGCGCGTGAATTGCCGTTATAGGCCTGCTGGGCCGTAACCATCGCCAGCAATTCCTGAGTGATATCAACGTTTGTGGATTCCAGATTGCCCTGATTGATCACGCCCATGCCGTTTTTGCCGGGTGCCCCGAACATGGCCTGGCCCGAACGGTCTGTTTCCTTCAAAATCGTGCCAGATTGCTGCTTCAAAGCGCTTTCATTGCTGAAATTCGCCAAAGCCAGCGTGCCTACCGCCGAAACACTTCCGTCATTCTTGGCAATCGAGACGCGGCCCGAACTGTCGATGTTGACGGATTTGATGTTGCCGAGATTGCCGCCCGTTGCCGCATTGAAGTTCAACGGCATCGGTACGTTGCTGGTGACATTGCCCAACAGGGTCTGATAACCCGTCACCGGCATGCCTTCGGCATTGACAAGATCGCCGTTCTTGCTGATCGAGAGCTTGCCCGCACGGCTATAGGAATAGGTGGCATCGCCATTGGCATTGCCCGAACCGAGCACAAAATAACCGCCACCGGCAATAGCGATATCCAGCGAGCTGTTGGAGGATTCCAATGCACCCTGCTGGGTCTGTCGTTGCACTTCAATCGTCAAAGCGCCCTGCCCGACCTGGGTTTGGGGCCGCGAGGCCGTATCGCCGATCCGCACATCTTCGAACTGGGCAACCGACCGCTTGAACGCCGTTGTGGCACCGTTGGCAAGGTTGTTGGACACAACATTGAGGGTTTTGCTTGCCGCTTGCAGACCGGTCAGCGAGGTTCTCATCATGGCGGTAGGCTCCGTAACTCATCAGGTTTTCAAGGCATTGCAAAGGATAATGCGCAACTGGCCCCGATCATTTCCCTCTCAAGCTAGCAAGCCATGTGCCACATTGGCTCCGAATGCCGGAAAACCGCATTTTTATCGAAACAATCGATCGAATATGTTTTAGCGGCCAAAATCTTGCCGCCAGTTTCAATTTACCATCGCACGTTGAGACAGATCATGCTATGCGCCTTTTGCTCGGCGATGGTGTAACGGCTCGTCCGAATTTTTACATTTTGAACGCGTTGCTTGTGGTCAATTCGATCTGCACTTGGTAATAATGATCCATGCTTAATCCGAAACTCCTCTCGCAAATCAAAGCCAAGGGTCGGCAGGTCGCATCAGTGCCGCGTCCGCTGATCGAAATCCGTTCGCAACTGATCGCGCTGATTGATGACTATTGGCGCTATTACTGCAACCCGTCGGAATATTCCTATCGGCAAAAGCTCATCAATCCGGAAACCGGCAAGATCGAGGAAGTGTTCAATGTCGGCCGTTGGCGCGACAGCCACCACATCGTCTATTCCGAGGAAGGCCAGACGGTCATCTCGATCATGTGGAACGGACATTTGCTGCCGCTGACCCGCAAGGGCGATCAGGAACTGGTGATCCAGATCGCCACGCGCGACATCATCGAGGAAGTGCTGGCCGAGATCAAACATTCGGTCAAAACCGGCGCGCTCGACCGTTTTCTGTCGCAGGACCTGAGCTATTCGGGGCCTCAAAGCCAAGGGGATGCTGAATAAGCGGTTATATTTATTCGCTTTCCAGCATCGTGCGGCGCAACTGGGTGATCGCCGCCTTCTTGATCTGCGAGACGCGGCCGACCGTGACCGACAGGACTTCGCTGATTTCTTCCAGATTCAAATCTTCGACATAATAGAGCTGCAAGACCAGCGCCTCGCGCTCGCCGAGCTTTTTCAGGTTTTCGACCAGTTTCTGGCGCAACTCGTCATCGAGCAGTGCGGATTCGGGATTGGGGCCCTCATCGGCAAACCAGACCGAATGATCATCATAGATTTCATCAAGCGAGCGGCCTGTGACCGGCACAATCTGGTCTTTCCACGAACGGTATTCCAGCAGAGAAATGCCCAGTTCCGTGGCCATGATGTTGACATTGGTAGGATCTTCGCCGCGCTGGCGCACAGAGGCTTCTGCGGATTCAATGCGGTTGCGCCGCTGCACCGCCGTGCGGGTCATCGACAGGTGATTGCGCAAATGATCGACCAGCGCACCGCGCACCCGCACCGCCGCATAGGTGCCGAAAGTGGCCTCGCCGGTATCCTGAAAGCGTTGGGCGGCCTCGACCAAAGTTGTCATCCCGATCTGGATCAGATCTTCGATTTCAAACAAATCCCTGACACGCCCGTGCATTTGCCAAGCGATCTTGCGCGCCAAAGGCATGTGCAGACGCACACGCTCGGCAATCTCGCGCTCGCTTAGAATGTCGGGTGTATAGGTCAGTCTGGTCACAATACAGCCTTACCCCATCTTTCCACTATCTCAAGCTTAAAAGAAACCACGGTGCACTCCCACAGGTTCGGGAGCGGGGGATGAAATGATGGTGGCTGCCAGCCGCTCGATGGCGCGCGCAGCGGGCGCATCGGGGTAGGCTTTGACAATCGGCTCGCAACGGCTGACGGCTTTCAGCAGAAAATCGTCATGCGGAATGGTGGCAATGTGATTGAGGTTCACATGCAGAAATTCGGATGAAATGGCTTTGAAACGCTGGAAAATCTCGTTTCCATGCGCCTCGTCGCGCGCCATGTT
>CAIYZJ010000136.1 GCA_903930675.1 uncultured Hyphomicrobiales bacterium | reverse complement strand
TTCGACGCATTCATCGCAGATGAACACGGTTGGCCCTGCAATCAACTTGCGGACTTCGTGCTGGCTCTTTCCGCAGAACGAGCAGTACAGCGTAGACTTGGTTTCCCCACCGCCGACCTTGCTCATAACCTAACCTCCGTAATCGTCCCCTCACCATCATGGTGAAGCAACCTTAATGCCAGATAAGAGTAAACAAACTCCAACTCGACCAACACCTCAATGCAAGCATGATACCGACAATGGGGCAAGAAAAGAGTGAATTTTCCGAATAATCGGAAATTATGATGAACAGGGCCGATATACCCCTGTCCATCCTGTCAACCTGACGGCTGAAGTGTCGTCAATGGTCTATCAATCAATCTTCGACAGCCGGACGGGTTTCCATCACCTTGTCGACGATCCCGAAATCCTTGGCCATGTCTGCCGTCATGAAATTGTCGCGTTCAAGCGCCTGCTCGATCGCCGAAATCTCTTTGCCAGTGTGTTTGACATAGATTTCGTTCAGGCGGCCCTTCAGGCTTTCCACTTCGCGGGCATGGATCAGAATATCCGTCACCTGTCCCTGATAGCCGGCAGAAGGTTGATGCACCATGATCCGGGCGTTGGGCAGGGCATAACGCTGGCCCGGCGCACCGGCTGCAAGCAGCAAGGAGCCCATCGAAGCCGCCTGCCCGATGCACAATGTCGAGACCGGCGGGCGGATAAACTGCATCGTGTCATAAATTGCCAGACCGGCTGTTACGACACCGCCGGGCGAATTGATGTAGAGGGAGATTTCTTTTTTGGGGTTATCGGCTTCCAGAAACAGCAATTGTGCAACAACCAGTGCCGACATGCCGTCTTCGACCGGCCCCGTCAGAAAGACAATCCGTTCGCGCAACAGGCGCGAGAAAATATCGAAAGCGCGTTCGCCACGATTGGACTGCTCGACCACCATCGGGACGAGCATATTATAAGTTTCAATGGGATCGCGCATTGTGTGTTGTTCCAAACCATAAAAGCAATGAAACCTTCAGGGAACGGAACAAGCAGACCCAAAGACCCGCAAATTCCATGTCCGCTGATGATCGAGAATCATCCGAATGTCCGTGAGGACAGAACTGAACATAATAGGAGAATGGACACGTTCAAGCGTCCATTCTCATCTATTTTTCAAATTCGACAGGCCGGAGCCTGATCATATTCAGGCTTTTTTGGCTTTAGTCTTTGGTTTTGCAGCAACTTCTGCCGCTTCGCCGGCCGCATCATCCGCCTTGGCTTCTTTCGCCTTGGTGGCTTTTGCTTTGGCTGGCTTGGCCTTTTTGGCCGAGGCATCGGCCTCGTCATCGGCCAGCAGGGCTTCCTTGGTCACCTTGGATTCGGTCACTTTGGCCTGCGAGATGATGTGGGTGACCACTTTCTCTTCGAACAAAGGTGCACGGATCTCGTTCAGGGCCTGCGGATTCTTCTGGTAATAATCCCAGACCATCCGTTCCTGACCGGGGAACTGCTGCGCGCGGGCCATCACAGCCTGCGAGACTTCTTCATTGGTGATCGACACCTTGGCCTGCTCGCCGATTTCGGCCAGCACGAGACCCAGACGCACGCGACGCTCGGCAATCTTCATATAATCGACACGGGCGGCTTCTTCGGTGGTGTCTTCGTCGGCAAAGGTCTTGCCGCTCTGCTGGTGTTCGGACAGAACCTGCTGCCAGACGCCAGCAAATTCCTGCTCGAGCAGGGTCGGCGGCAATTCGAAGGAATACTGGCTGTCGAGGGCATCGAGCAGCTGCTTCTTCACCTTGGAATGGGACGCCACGGCGTAATCGTTTGCGATATTTTCTTTGACGCGCTCTTTCAACTGATCGAGCGATTCCATGCCGAACGCCTTGGCCAGTTCGTCGTCGATGACGACTTCGGCCGGTGCTTCGATGCCCTTCACGGTGACATCGAACACGGCATCCTTGCCAGCCAGATGGGCTGCGCCGTATTCGGCGGGGAATGCGACTTTGACTTGCTTGTCCTGACCGACTTTGGTGCCGACCAACTGCTCTTCAAAGCCCGGAATGAAGGAGTTTGAACCCAATTCCAGAGGCACATCGGTGCCCGAACCACCTTCAAAGGCCACATCGTCGATCTTGCCGACGAAATCGATGATCAGACGATCACCGGTGGCTGCTTTGACGGTCTTGCCTTCTTTGGCGGCAAAACGCTTGTTCTGGCTGGCGAGCTGGGTCAGCATTTCACTGACTTCAGCTTCTGTCGGCTCGACCACCTGCTTGTGCAGCTCGATACCTGCAAAGTCATGCAAAGTGATGGTTGGCAGAATTTCGATAAGCACCTTGTATTCAAGGTTGCCGCGCGCTTCCATGGCCGCTTCGACGACGTCCTTGTCTTCGGGGAAGTCGATTTTTGGTTCCATGGCAAGACGGAAGCCGTTGTCTTCAACAATCTTGCGATTGGCTTCATTGACCAGATTCTGCATGACATCGGCCATGACAGAGCGGCCATAAACGCGGCGCAGATGCTGGACAGGAACCTTACCGGGACGGAAACCGTTGATTTTAACGCGGTCCTTGATCGTCGCCAATTCAGCAGTGAGGCGCTCTTCCAACTCCTGCGCAGCGAGGAAAACGGTAAATTCGCGCTTGAGCCCTTCAGAGAGCGTGTTGTTGACCTGCATGTTACTTGCCTTCGCTCAGAATAATGACAAAACCGCCGTCGTGCCACAGGCAGAAGCTGGTGCGGGCGGAGGGAGTCGAACCCCCACGACTTGCATCACCGGAACCTAAATCCGGCGCGTCTACCAGTTCCGCCACGCCCGCACTACCAGCTCATTCGACGTGATCATAACGAAGCGGACGCAGAAGCGCCCGCAAAGTTACAGATGGGGGTCTATAGCATCTTGCGCGCCTCGCGCCACAAGAAAAGTGACAGATTGATGATAATTCGCCTGAAAGCCCCAAAATGCGGTGATTTGGGACGGTTTTGCCCCCACAAAAATCCGCGCAGCCCTGATCAGACGGATTTGGAAACCGGCAGATCGCGCAAAACCTGTGTGATGGCACGGGGCAAATCATCGGCCGTCAGATAGGGCCCCAGATTGAGCCCCGCTTGCGCGTGACACCAGACTGCCATGCATGCGGCCTCGAAAGACGGCATCCGACCGGCGCAGAACGCCGCGACAAGCCCGCTCAGCACATCGCCCGATCCGGCAGTCGCCAACCAAGCCGTGCCGTTGATCGAGATCGCGGCCCGTCCATCGGGGGCGGCAATGACCGTATCTGCTCCTTTGTAAACCACCACACAGCCCAACAAGCGCGACAGGGTGCGCGCGCGGGCGCATTTGGAGGAATCATGACCGTAACCGGCAAGATTTTTGCTCAAATGCGCAAATTCGCCCTCATGCGGGGTCACAATCGGCTCGAAACCCTCCCGATAACCGCTTTGCGCTACCAGATCGGCCAATTCCTGCCCGCGTCCGGCAAAGACTGTCAGCGCGCTGGCATCCAGCACAAGCGCGCGTTTGGCCCCGATACCCAACCGCACTTGCGCACGTGTGAATGCGGCGTCTTCGCCTTCGGCCCCCAAACCGGGGCCGATCACCAGCGCATTGCGTCGGGTGTCGGCCAGCAAAGCGGCAAAATCTTCAAGGTTCTCGCAACGGCGCAGCATAATGGCATCGGATGAGGCGGCATGGGCCGTCATCGCGTCAACCGGTGTCGCCAGCGTGACCAGCCCTGCCCCGCCCCGCAACGCCGCTTTGGCCGACAAACGGGCCGCCCCGCTATATTCGAGCCGGTTGGACAGAACCAGCACCGCACCCCTGAGGTATTTATGGCTGGTGGTGGCAGGCAAAGGAACATGATCACGCCAGACCGCTGGCAAATTGATCATGGTTTTCGGGTCGATCACAGAGAGACAGACCGAATCAATACCGATATCGGCCACCACGATCTCGCCGCACAGATCACGGCCCGGCTGGAGACAATGGCCGGGTTTTTGCCGGAAAAAAGTGACGGTCAGGCCGGCTTGGGCCGCAAACCCGCGCAGCTGACCGCTTTCACCATCCACACCCGAAGGGACATCCACAGCTAAAATGGCCAATCCAGCCTGAGCCAGACGCTGCAGGCAATCGACCGTTCCTCCCGCAACATCACGCGACAAGCCCGCTCCGAAAATGGCATCCACACACAGATCATACCGGTCGAAATCAACAGACGGAAAAGCCAGCAAGGGCTGCTTCCAATATCCCGCCATGACGCCCGCATCGCCCCGATCGGGAAAATGCCCGTCAAGTGTTGCAACATCGACCCGATAACCGCGGCCTGACAAAATACGAGCCGCGACAAAGCCATCGCCGCCATTATTGCCCGGTCCGCACAAGACAATCACCCGCCCCGCAGGCCTGCACAGGCGCATGGCATGACCGGCGACCGCCCGTCCGGCCCGCTCCATCAGAGTCAAAACGGGAGTGCCGGAATCAACCGCGAAGCGATCGGCAATAGTCATCTCTTCTGGCGTCAACAAACGATGCATCTGGTCTCTTTTCGGTGCAGCCATGCCCTTTGATGCTGGTTTCTTGACCGTTCCGCGATCAAAAAAGAGCCAATAAAAAGGCACTTGCCTAAATTTTATTCAATTTCTGCCCAAGGCGTTCGCATTGCAACACACTACCCCATGGCAATTTGTTTCGATATAATGTTAAACGAAATTCGGTATATCCGGTCCCTGTATCGGGTCTGCCGCCAGACATTTGGAGAAGGTGAGAACGACGATGAAAAAGATTGAAGCGATCATCAAGCCGTTCAAGCTCGACGACGTGAAGGAAGCCCTTCAAGACGTGGGCCTACAAGGCATTACCGTTACCGAGGCAAAGGGGTTTGGCCGCCAGAAAGGCCATACCGAACTGTATCGCGGCGCGGAATATGTCGTGGACTTTCTCCCCAAAGTGAAGATCGAAATTGTCATTCCCGATGACCTTGTCGAACGGGCTGTGGACGCGATCCGCAAGGCTGCCCAGACAGGCCGGATCGGAGATGGCAAGATTTTTGTATCTAACGTGGAAGAGGCCATTCGGATCCGAACCGGCGAGACCGGTCTGGATGCCATCTGATCCGGCCCCGCACTGAACCGTCACTCATCCCAACGGCGCATGGTCGCGCCACTGCTTAAACGAGGAAGACACTGATGAAGACCGCCAAGGACGTCCTGAAGTACATCAGCGACAATGATATCAAATACGTCGATTTCCGCTT
>CAIYZJ010000135.1 GCA_903930675.1 uncultured Hyphomicrobiales bacterium | reverse complement strand
GGAAATAAGAAAAGAACGCAGGCAGATTTCTGATTTGGAGAAATCTTGGCTACAGCTCGATCCCGCACAGCGCATTGAGCAAACGCTTGGTTGGCGGTGCGATATCGTGGCCTGCATGCACGCCGATATCGATGTGGCGGATGGCCCAATCCTCTTCCAGCCGGATCAGTGACAGACCCAGCGCGCTGGCCAAGGGCCGCAAGGCTTCTTCGGGCAAAATCCCGATGCCCAAACCGCTGCGGATCATCTGGCACATCACCTCGAAACTGCGCACTTGCACGCGGGTTTTGAGATAACGACCCTGCTCACGGGCCTTTTCGGCCATCAAACGGTAAATCGCCGAACCGACTTCGAGGGCAACGAAATCATCATTCAGCAAATCCCTGAATTGCACCGAATCCTGTTCGGCCAGCCGGTGTGTCGGGTAGACCGCCAGCGACAGCCGGTCCTGCGCATAGGGCCAGACCTGCAAGCCGCTGGTCGGCACGCCACGGATAAACACGCCCAGATCGGACTGTCCGCGTGCCATCTGGCTGATGGTTTCACCCGAGGGCCGCTCTTCCAGATCAATGCGGATATCGGGGTGGCTGTGTAAAAATTCCGCCAGATCGCCAGCCAGACGATGCACCAGCGCCGAGGAGGAAGCAGAAACCCGCACCCTTCCCCGCACACCCGAATGATGCTCGCTCATGCTGGCAGCCAGACCGTCGGCCAGTCGCAAGACGCTTTCGGCATAACGCAGCGTGGTCAGCCCCGCCATGGTCGGTTCGACCCCGTGTGCCATGCGCGTCACAAGGGAAGCGCCGACCTCGTCCTCGAGCAGGCGCAAGCGGCGGCTGGCCGCAGAAATCGCCAGATTGAACTGTTCAGCCGCCCTGCTCACACTGCGCAAATGGCAAATGGCCACAAAAAGACGCAGTGATTGCAAATCATGATGGTAAATCGACATCACCCGATCCCGTGTAGTTGTCGTATCAGCGACGCTTGTCCCTGAAATCATCATAGGGACGCGAGGCCGCCGCCCGACGCTTCCAGTTGTCCGTATAGGCCTTGGCCAATTGCGGCTCCTGCTTGATCAACAGAACATTTTCTGCGTTGCGCTCTTGGGCCGCTTTGGTGAAATTGAAGCTGCCGGTGATCACATCCACCCCGTCCAGCACCATCACTTTATTATGGGCAATGGCGGGTTTGTCATCAATCAGCACGGCAATGCCGTGATTGGTCAGAAAAGTCGCAGCCGAATAACGCTCCTGCTCGTTGGATTTATCCAATATGGCCCGCACATCGACCCCGCGCTGCTTGGCTTGGCTCAAAGCCTTGATAATCGGCTCCGAGGTGAAGCTGTAAGCCTGCACCAGCACGCTGGATTTGGCATTGTTGATCTGCTGCACAATCAGGCTGGTACAATCCTCGCCGGGGGTAAAACAGGTCCGCAGCTCTGCCGCCAATGCCGCAGACCCCGCTTGCAACCCCGCACACACGCAAAACACCCATAACAAACGCATTATTAGCGGACGCAACATGACCCTGACCCCTACGCACAAACTGAACACACGCATATACAGAGGCCCCATCCTAACCGATTCAAAGCCGGATACAGCGGGAATTCTTGTCCTACATATGCGGCAAGTCGGCCAATTCAGATTATGATGCACAAGGTATTAATCTGCTCGCTGGTTGGTGCGGCACACATGATGCCCTCATCCGCCAAATAGTAGAGCCTGCCCGTGACAAATACTGGCACCAAGGATCCCGCCAGGTCCAATTTGAGCCGCATCGACTTCAAAACCGGCAAACGCTATTTTCTTGCGCTATTTTCTCGCGCTATTTTCTCGGCCGGAATTGATTTGTTGCAACTTCGGCTTCGCGCCCGCCCGGGTTTCCGGGCAATTCCCTCGCCGAACTGGCATGTCCCGACTTGTTCCGGTCATCCACGACTTGTTCGGAAAGCCAGTAGAAACAAACATGCCCGCCACGGGGCGAGCATGACACTTTTCAGTTGAACAACAACACCCTACCGCTAAATCCTCAAGCGATTTTGATGTCGGAATTGGACTGGATCGGCATGTTGCGGATGCGCTTGCCCGTGGCAGCCGCGATCGCATTCAGCACCGCAGGAGCGGCCACGAAAATGGTCGGTTCGCCGACGCCGCCCCAGAAATCGCCCGACGGCATTACAATGGATTCCACCTTGGGCATTTGCGCCATCCGCAGCAATTCGTAGGTGTCGAAATTCTGCTGCTCGACCATGCCGTCCTTGATGGTGATTTCGCCATAGAGCAAAGCCGACAGGCCATAGGCAAACGACCCGTCGATCTGTGCTTCGATCTGTTGCGGATTGACAGCGTGACCCGGATTGGTGGCCGCGAAAATACGGTGCACTTTTACCTTCTGGTCCACAATCGACACTTCGGCACAGGCGGCAACATAGCTGCCATAGCCCATATGTTGCGAAAGACCACGGAAAATGCCCTTGGGGGCGGGCTTGTCCCAACCGGCCTTTTCGGCCACTGCGTTCAACACAGCCAGATGTTTGGGGCTGTTGCGCAACAGCTTCTGGCGGAAGGCGAGCGGATCCTGCCCCGCCGCCACAGCCAGCTCGTCGATGAAACATTCGAGATAGAGCGCGTTCTGGTTGTTGTTGACCCCGCGCCAATAGCCCGCAGGCAGAGGCGGATTGCGCATGGCGTGATCAATCAGCAGATTGGGGATGGCATAGCCGAACACTCCCTCGGTGCCATCGGGGTTCAAACCCTGGAAAGTCGACGGATCGCGGCCGTTTTGCAAGCGTGACGGATTGATGCTCGACAGGATCGACTGGCCGGAAATCCGCATATGCATGGCTGTTACATTACCCTGCGCATCCAGCCCTGCGGTCAGTTTGCACTGGGTGATCGGATGGTAATGGCCGTGGAGCATGTCCTCCTCGCGCGACCAGATCAGCTTGACCGGCACATCCGGCATCTGCTTGGCAATCAGTACAGATTGGCGCACATAATCATGGCTGACCGCCCGACGGCCAAAACCGCCGCCGAGCAGCAGTCGCGTGACATCGCATTGGCCTATGGGCAGGCCGGAGGCTTGCGCCACTGTTTCCAGAGCCGCTTCGCTGTTCTGGCTCGAGGTCCAGACATCGCAACGCGTGCCGGTAAACAGTGCCATGGAATTCATCGGCTCCATCGTGGCGTGATGCTGGTAGGGGTAGCTATAGGTGGCTTCCACCGTCTTGGCGGCCTGCGCCAGACCCGCTTGCACATCACCGGCCTTGTTGCCGACAAAGGCCTCCTTGGCGGTCAAACCCTCTTTCAGTGT
>CAIYZJ010000134.1 GCA_903930675.1 uncultured Hyphomicrobiales bacterium | reverse complement strand
TATGCCACGAGCCTTGTCGAAGAAAACTGTTCGGGTCCGGCGGGTGATCTGACCAATCGCTATTGGTTCGACGCCACCGGCGCGATTCGCCAATCAGAACAAGCGCGGGGCCCGGGTCTTGAAAACATGCAGCTACAGACGATAATAGACTGATCATCAGAGAACCGACTTTCCCTAGACTATAGGTTATGATAATTAGTGAGGTGTATCCGCCCTAACTAATGGAGTTTCCCATGAAAAATATCACCGCACTCGTTCTGGCATCTTCGCTCGCAGCAACCGCTGCTTCGGCTGGTGGCCCGGTTGTTGTCGCCGTCGAAGGCGAGCCGATGGCTGTTGTCGCTGCACCGACGTCCAGCATCAATGCCGGAATCATCGTTCCGCTGTTGCTGCTGCTTGTTCTGGCTGCTGCTCTGGCAACCCAAGCAAACAACGATCCAGCTTAATCTTCGGTCCTTCGGACTGAACCGTTAAGGGAATGGGCGTGCCTTTGGCCGCCCTTTTTCTTTTCAAGGTCCCCTTGTTTGACAGGGTGTCATGGTGGTCCTGAAACGCCTCGCCTCTGCGAATGTGCTGGCGGCCCTGTGGCGGTTCTACCGCCGCACCGAACAGGCCGAGCTTGGACTTATATCGGCCGGCGTGGCCTTCTTTGCCTTCCTCGCGATCTTTCCGCCCGCCGCCGCCCGCCGCTGTTTACAATCGGCCTGCTGGTCGCCGCCGTGATCTGGGGCGCCGTGACCTTTGGTTTTACGCTTTATCTCGAACACGTGCCCAGCTTCAATCAGATCCACGGCTCCATCGGCGCCGTGGTCGCGCTGCTGCTTTGGCTTTATCTCAGCGCCTATGCGGTGCTTTTGGGGGCGGCCATCGACGCAGAACGCTTTCGCGCCCATCCGGCTCAGTAGTTCTTTTCCAGATAGATGCCGACCCCGGATTCGCCGTCTGAATCCATGTTTCCCTTGATAGTGGTATGGGGTCGCACGTCAAAGGTCAGATCGATCTGGGTCTTGCCGGTTTGCCCGATCGTCACCTCGGTATAGATCTTGTCCGACAGGTATTTCCCCGCCGTCAAAGAGGTCCCCTCGGTATCGCTGGTGGTGATGTCCAGATTATCGAGCCCGGTCCTGCGCCGGATCTTGTTAACCAGCCCCTCGCCGCCGCGCCCCGCCAGCGTATTGACCGCCGTGGCAAGCTGCGCCGCCTGAAGTGCCGAGAGGGCCTGCAACTGCGCGCCGAACAAGAGCTGCGCCATGACCTCTTCATCGGGCAACTCGGGCGAGGATTCAAAGGTCAGTACCGGGTCGGTGGCCGGCCCGGAAATGCGGATCGTGCTAAGGATGTCGGTGTCTTCGACCGAGGCAACGATATAGATCCGCGGGACGAAATCGCCCTGCAGCGCCACTTGCGCCTCGGTCAAGGTCAGGCGCCGCCCGACAAGATCAAGCCGCCCCCGGATCAGATCGAACGATCCTTGGGGGATGATCTCGGCCGTGGTTCCACTAAGCAGGAAGGAGCCGCCAAGTTCGGCATCGATGCCGCGCCCGCGCAGAAAAATCTGATTGGGCGCGGTAACCGTGACATCCAGCAGATACTTTCCACTGCCGCCCTTGCCCGCCTCTGCCTCAGGCGTCAGCCCGGCCCGCTCTCTGGTGGCGCGCACCTCGGCGGGTTCGGAGAGGTGGCGGATCACAGGCACCGCCTCGGCGCCGCTGACCCCGCCGGAGGGGACGCGTAGCTCGGTGCGGCCAAGGTTGACCTGCCCCGAAATCACCGCTCCGCCTGCGAGCGGTCCATCGACGCTAAGGCGGCCGTTCAGCAGCGTCTCAAAAAGGCTGGGCTGGCGCAGGGTAACGCTGGAGAGGGTCACCGCCAGATTACCTTGGAACGGAGCGG
>CAIYZJ010000133.1 GCA_903930675.1 uncultured Hyphomicrobiales bacterium | reverse complement strand
CCTCGAGCACTTTGGCATCGGGTAATTGACCCAGAACCGCCTCCCGCAACGCACCACGCACCAATGGATGATCATCCGCTACCAAGATCAGCAATTCTGCTTCGGCCACTCCGTAACCCCCCTGATGTTTCGTAGACTATTGCCTATTCATCATTCTTTCACTTTTGCTGCAACGCAAGGGGGGACTGTCATAAATTTGATGCCAAAAGTGAGAAAAATGCAGTTGTCGCGTTGTTTTATGCCAAATAGGCGCCCTTAGGGGGCAGAAGTCAGACTTTTGTCGATGAGATCCCACAGGAGCATAAATCCATGCAAGGCCAGCCATGCGAGGCTGACGACATTGCCGAGCACGCAGAGCAGCAAAAAGGCGATCAGGCCGACCCATGGGCCATCGACCAAGCCGATGACAATCGCGAAGGCGACAAAGCCGCTATAGAGATCAATCAGTGTCACTTTTCCCCATGGATTGGCCGAGATCAGGTCAAAGCTCTCCCAAAACGGTGCCGCTTTGAAAGCCCAGATGATCGAGCCCGACAGCAGGACGAATAAAAGTCCGCATATAATCCGCAAGGTCATGGTGTCTCCTGCAATTCTTGATAGGGTCTTGTTACGCATGACGGGCTAAACTGGTTTTCCGGAATGATTCACAAGCCTGCCCCCCTGACGCTGATAGTGTGATGGGCAGTTTGTCGCCAACAGTCACTGTGCTCTCTTCTCGCAACAGGTCAATGAGTGATGACTTATTCTTTTTTGCCCTCGCCCGTCACGGGTCTCGATTCCGGCAATCTGCTGGCCGATCGCCGCTTTGTCTACGGCGAGGCTTTGTTGAAAGAAGGCGACGGCGAAGGTGCAGCCGATCTGTTCCGGCAGGTGATCGAATTGGTGCCCGATTGGGCTCCGGCCTGGCTGGCTTTGGGGGATGCCGAATTGTTGCGCCGCCAGACCGATGCAGCGATATCCGCGTGGCAGCGCTGTCTGGCCCTGCATCCGGCCGATCTGCTGGGCGCGCAACCGCGGCTTGCGCGTCTGGGTGTGGGTGACGCCGGTCAGGCGCTGGGCCATGGCTATATTGCCGCTTTGTTTGACGAATATGCCGATCGTTTCGATGCGCATCTGGTCCAGACCCTGCACTATCGCGCCCCGCAAATGCTGGCCGAACACCTGTTGGCACGCCGGACATACTTCAAACGGGCTTTTGATGCCGGTTGCGGCACGGGTCTGATGGCGGCCGGCATCCGCGGACATGTCGATTTCATGGCGGGCTGTGATTTGTCTGCTGCCATGGTCGCACAAGCGCGTGGCAAGGGGCTGTATGAAGAGCTGTCCTGTCAGGATGTGGTTTCAGCCCTGATGGCGGTCCCTGCGGCCTCTTATGACCTGGTGATGGCCGCCGATGTCTTTGTCTATATCGGCGATTTGCTGCCGGTGTTTGCCGCCTGCCATCATGGTCTGGAAGCGGGCGGTCTGCTGGCGTTTACCACCCAATCCGCGGATGGAACCGGCGTGGTGATCGGCGAGGATTTGCGCGCGGCCCATCCCGAGGCCTATCTGCGGGCCTGCGCACGCGATACCGGCTTTACTGTCCTCGCGCTCGAGGCCGTCTCGGTCCGTCAGGACAGGGGCCAGCCTGTGCCGGGTTGGCTGTGCCTGCTGCAAAAACCGTGATCGTCACCCGTTCAGCGAGACCAGCAGGCCGACCAGCAGACTGGTCAGCACCACGGCGGTCAGCGCGATACGCAACGTGCCGAACCAGCGCGGGGCCAGCCCCCGCAAGACCAGCCGGACATCGATCATCACCAGCCACAAAAACAGACCGATCAGCACCAGATTGTCATAGGGACGCGGCAGGGCCAGCGCGACCCATGCCATGAGGCTGGGAATGACCGAGACCCATAACAGGCTGTTGCCGCTTGGACGCGGCAGCGCGATGCCCCAGCGGATGCCGCCGAGGAACGAGGCGATCAATGCCGCATAGGTCATCAACAGGTGATAAAACAGGCGGTCGGGCAAGCCAGTATCCGCCGCCAGCCCGCTATATTGCAGCAGCATGAGGCCGGACAGGCCGACAAAGGGAATTGCGCCACCCATACCGAGCCACAGGGCCATGGCGGGAATGGGGCGGTCGTCGTGCGAAGAAGTCTCTGGTGTCTGTGTCATGGTGCTTTTCTAGTCCCGACGGAAAATGATTGTAGCCAGCCAGCCGAACAGGCCCGCCATCAGCAAGGCTGCAAAGCCATAAAGCCAGCCATGCAGGCGGGCGGCTTCTGCGACATCCTGTTCGAAGCCGATTTTGATCACCTCGAAATGGGTGGATTGCGAGGCCAGCCGCACGCTGTCGGACAGCAGGGCGACTTCGACATCATAAAGGCCGGTAGGCGCGCGCGCAGGGACCGGAATCACCGCCTTGAACACATTCGGGGTGATAAATTCGACATTCTGCGGCAAAGATTCGTAAAGCCTGTCGCGCTGTTTGAGGCGGATCAGGGCCTGTGCGAAACGCTCGTCGCGCCGGTCTTTGGCGATGATGGCGCTGTCGAGGCCGAGTTGATAGCGGCTTTGCATGTCGGGCGAGGTGATTGCGTCGAGCGGGCGGTTCGAGACCACCGCCATGGTGGCCGGAATAAACAGGAATTTCTGCTCGTGCTGGTTGACCCAGAACGGGCCGAGCCCAGCCTTTTCCCGCACCACCATATGGCTGCGCGGTCCGCGGGCCGAGACCACGATGTCATAGTGTTCGGAGCGGGTGGCCGAGGCCTGATCGCGGCCGATCACACCGAAAATCACCAGTTCCGTGCCGATATAGGTCGAGGTGATTGCCACATGGTTGGAGGACAGCGAGAGGATCAGGTTTTCGGCACGGGCCTGCGATCCCATGCCGGATATCAGGCTTGCCAGCAGGGCCAGCAGGGTTTGGGTCCGCGTCATGGTGCTACCCTCGCTGCCGGACTGACCGAGACGGCCAGCGAGAACACATCATCGGGCTTCAACGCCAGTTCACCGAGAAAGCGCAAGGCCACGGCCAGCACGATCAGGGCCAGCAGCAGGCGGAATTGCTCGCCCTTGAGATGGCGGCCCGCACGGGCGCCGAATTGGGCGCCGAACACGCCGCCGATGATCAGCAACAAAGCCAGCACAAAATCAACCGAATGATTGGTGGTGGCATGCAGCATGGTGGCCCCGCTCATGCTGAACAGGATCTGGAACATCGACGTGCCCACCACCACCATTGTGGGAACACGAAACAGATAGATCAGCGCCGGCACGATCATGAACCCGCCGCCAATGCCCAGCAGCGCACCGAAAAAGCCGACAATCAGCGCCATCGCCAGCAAGGGTATCACGCTGACATAGAGGCCGGACGCCGGAAACCGCATCCTGAACGGCAGGCCGAAATACCACGGATGGTTGCCGCCGCGCGACAATTTGACAGGTCTGCCGCTGCGTCTGGCGCGGAACGCCTTGAGGCTTTCATACAGCATCAGCAAGCCGATGCCGCCGAGCAGGATGATGTAGGAAACACCGATGGTCAGATCGAGCTGGCCGACGCGGCGCAGCGCGTTGAAGGCCATCACCCCGCAGACCGTGCCGATCGAGCTGCCCGACAGCAGCAAAAGCCCGAGTTTGATATCGAGCGCGCGCCGCTTCCAATGGCTGATCAGCGCGGTCAGGGACGAGGCGGCAATCTGTGTCGACACAGTCGCGATCGCCACTGCCGGCGGGATGCCGAGAAAAATCAGCAAAGGCGTGATCAAAAATCCGCCGCCGACCCCGAACAGACCGGAAATAAAGCCCACCACCGCACTCATTCCCACAATGAGCCAGATATTGACCGGCAATTCGGCAATGGGCAGATAGAACTCCATCATACAGGCCTTGTGGGAGGGGGCGTGGGGACCTGTGTAACGGGAAACAGGTTAAAAATCATTTAGTGGGGTGATCGAGTAATTGCGATGATGGCATAGGCACAAAAAAAGCGCAGCCGAAGCTGCGCTTTTCTGTTTCCATGCAAGGCGCACAGGAGGTTGGACTTAGAAGTCCATGCCGCCCATACCGCCCATGCCGCCGCCGCCGCCGCCCATTGGCATGGATGGCTTGTCTTTTGGCAGTTCGGCAACCATCGCTTCGGTGGTGATCAACAGACCGGCAACCGAGGCTGCGTCCTGCAGAGCAGTACGGACAACCTTGGCAGGATCGACGATACCGGCTTCGAGCATGTCGACATATTGTTCGGTCTGCGCGTTGAAACCGAAGGTCTGCGACTTGTTCTCGCCGATCTTGCCGACCACGATCGAGCCTTCGACACCGGCGTTTTCAACGATCTGGCGGATAGGGGCTTCAAGGGCCTTCAGGACGATGTTGATGCCGGCCTGCACGTCTGGATTGTCAGACTTCAGCTTGGCCACTGCACCCTTGGCGCGCAGCAGAGCCGTGCCGCCGCCAGGAACGATGCCTTCTTCCACCGCAGCGCGGGTGGCGTTCAGCGCATCATCAACGCGATCCTTCTTTTCCTTCACTTCGATTTCGGTCGCACCGCCGACGCGGATCACTGCGACACCGCCAGCCAGCTTGGCCAGACGCTCCTGCAGCTTTTCACGGTCGTAATCGGAGGTGGTTTCTTCGATCTGGGCCTTGATCTGGTTGACGCGGGCTTCGATGTCTTTCTTCTTGCCTGCACCGTCGATGATCGTGGTGTTTTCCTTGTCGATGCGGACGCGCTTGGCGCGGCCCAGCATGTTCAGGGTCACCGACTCGAGCTTGATGCCCAGATCTTCGGCGATCATTTCGCCGGCCGACAGGACAGCAATATCTTCGAGCATCGCTTTGCGGCGATCGCCGAAGCCGGGAGCCTTCACGGCCGCAATCTTCAGGCCGCCACGCAGCTTGTTGACGACGAGGGTGGCGAGGGCTTCGCCTTCGACGTCTTCGGCAATGATCAGCAAAGGCTTGCCGGTCTGCACGACTGCTTCCAGAATTGGCAGCATGGTCTGCAGCGAGGACAGCTTCTTTTCGTGGATCAGGATGTAGGGGTCGTCGAGTTCAACCACCATCTTTTCGGCATTGGTGATGAAATATGGCGACAGGTAGCCACGGTCGAACTGCATGCCTTCGACGATGGTGACTTCGGTTTCGAGGCTCTTGGCTTCTTCAACCGTGATCACGCCTTCGTTGCCGACTTTCTGCATCGCCTTGGCGATTTCTTCGCCGATGAAACGATCGCCATTGGCCGAAATGGTGCCGACCTGCGCGACTTCCTGGGTCGACTTCACCTTTTTGGCGCGTGCCTTGATGTCGGCAATCGCTGCGGTCACAGCCATGTCGACGCCGCGCTTCAGATCCATCGGGTTCATGCCGGCGGCCACATATTTGGCACCTTCACGGACGATGGCCTGGGCCAGAACGGTTGCGGTTGTGGTGCCGTCACCGGCGGTGTCGTTGGTCTTGGAAGCCACTTCGCGCAACATCTGCGCGCCCATATTTTCGAATCTGTCTTCCAGTTCGATTTCTTTGGCAACGGTCACACCGTCCTTCGTGATGCGCGGGGCACCGAAGGACTTTTCGATCACGACATTACGGCCCTTTGGACCCAAAGTGACCTTGACGGCATTGGCGAGAATATCGACACCGCGCAGCATTTTTTCGCGGGCGTCGGAGGAAAAACGTACTTCTTTAGCAGCCATGATGGAGCTCCTGAATTTAAATTGATAATGGGCTGAACACCCGGGCTATCGGTTATTTGCCGATAATGCCCATGATGTCAGACTCTTTCATGATGATCAGATCGTGACCGTCAATCTTGACTTCGGTGCCCGACCACTTGCCGAACAAAATCTTGTCGCCTTTTTTCACATCGAGCGGAACGAGCTTGCCGCTTTCGTCACGTGCGCCGGAACCGACAGCGACGATTTCGCCTTCCTGTGGCTTTTCCTTGGCAGCGTCTGGAATGATGATGCCGCCCTTGGTCTTTTCATCGGATTCAAGGCGACGGACGACAACACGGTCGTGCAATGGACGAAACTTCATGGATCTCACCTCTCATATGACAGTGCCTCGACGGCACGCTGTCCAGGTTGGATAATAGTGGATTAGTGCAAAGACGGTTGTGTTAGCACTCACAGTTGGTGAGTGCCAAACTGCAAATGGCAGATAGGGAGTGACCTTGCCGCTGTCAAGGACTCTCGGGCCAACAAAAATTCAAAAAATGGGTCTGATTCGATCAGGCCCAGTCGGAATCATCGCCGCCACCACCGAACGAGCCACCGTCATCAGGCGCTTGATAGGATGCTTCCTGAATGAAACCAGAAGGTTGTGGTGCAGGTTCGTTGAACGAGGCGCGTTCGAGCGGGGCTGGCACAGGTGCCGGATCGGAATGGGAGAAACCGGCCCCGCTTGGTGTGGGATTGCCGAGGATTGACGAGCTATGGTTACTGAAAGCTGATTGAAGACCATGAAACAGCAAGGCACCACCGGCCACACCGGCGGCGGTGGCCAGAGCATTGCCCAGAAAGCCCGATCCCGCTGCCTGTTGCGGCTGCACTTGCGGGGTCATGCCCATCGGTTGCTGCTGGAAAGATTGTTGGGTTTGAGCGGCTCCGCCACGGTTCCATGGCGAACCGGTCGAGGGTGCCGGTGCGGAAGAAGAGGCAGGAACAGCAGGTACGCCGCTGGCCGTGCGGCCCGCACCGAACAGACCGCCGCCGATGCCGCCCAGAAAACCGGTGGGCGCAGGTTTGCTTTCCAGTTCCCTGACGCGGGCTTCGAGCTGTTCGATGCGGCCGGATGCGGCTTTCAGCGCCTCTTCCTGAACGATCACCGCCTGCGCCATCACATAGGCGGCATGGGGGGCGCGTTTGACACCCTCGGCAATCATGGTTTCAGCTTCGGCATCGCGCGGTGCGCCGGATGCGGCGTTGATGCGGTCAAACAGGCCGCTGATCAATTGACGTTCTTCAGGTGACATATCCGATCTCCGATCAAAATGCTTGAACCCCTCATGTGGGGTGGCACAGGCCCTGTCTACAAGGGGCTTGTGGTGGTTTTGTGAAAGTCGACCGGAAAGTTTTTCCTGTCATTCCGCGGCAATCGAAGGCTTCGGTGTTTCCGAAAAACCGCGTTCGACCAGAACCGGCGGCATCGGCCCGCCGGTGGCCCAATCAAGCAGTTCGACCGAATGGAGAATCGGCACGGTATGCCGGGCCTCGCGCAGGCCTTTGCCGATCTGCGTCATGCAGCCCAGATTGCCGGTGGCGATCACTTCGGGAGCCATTTTCATGATATTGCCGACCTTGCGGGTGCGCAGTTGTCCGGCGATTTCGGGTTGCAGAATATTGTAGGTTCCGGCCGAACCGCAGCAAATATGCCCTTCGGGCACATCGCGGACCTCGAAACCGGCAGCTTTCAGCAGTTTTTTCGGCTCGTCCTTGATCTGCTGGCCATGCTGCATCGAGCAGGCCGAATGATAGGCCACCACCAGCTCGGGCTTGCGGGCTACATCGGGCAGACCGAACCGGCTGACCACTTCGGTGATGTCCTTGGCCAGTGCCGAGACTTTCGCCGCTTTGTCCGCATAGGCCGGATCATTGCGGAACATGAAGCCGTAATCCTTGATCGAGGTGCCGCAACCCGATGCCGTAATCACAATCGCATCCAGCCCCTTGCCATCGATTTCGGCGCACCAGGCATCGATGTTGCGCTTGGCCGCAGCATGGGCCTGATCTTCCTTGCCGATGTGATGCACCAGCGCGCCGCAACAGCCCTCGCCCTCAGGCAGGACGATCTCCAGCCCCATCCGCGTCAAAAGCCGCACCGTCGCCTCGTTGATGTCGGGATTGAGGACGGGTTGGGCGCAGCCGCTCAACAGCGCGACGCGTCCGCGCTGGCTGGTGGTGGCGGGTATGGTTTGCGGATGGTCGAGCGTGGTACGCGGCGGCAGCCGCCACGGGGCCAGTTCGAGCATGGCAGCCAGCCGCGCCCCCAATTTGGGGATCGGCCGCAGCAGCCCTGCAAAGGGACGCGCAAAACCCGCCAGCGCCAAAGCCCAGCGCAAACGGTTGGGATAGGGCAAAATCGCGGCCAAAGTGGCGCGCATCAACCGGTCGGTCCAGTCGCGCCGATAGGTCTTTTCGATGTGGGCGCGGGCATGATCGACCAGATGCATGTAATTGACGCCCGAGGGGCATGTGCTCATGCATGACAGGCAGGACAGGCAGCGGTCGACATGGCGCACCACCTCTTTGCTGGCGGGGCGG